>CAZWLT010000001.1:0-21715 GCA_964634915.1 uncultured Clostridium sp.
AAACGCTTGTTGAAGCCGGTTATGACCCAAGAAATGCTTATTTCGAGTGCATACACGAAATGAAGCTTATCGTTGACCTTATCTATCAGAGCGGTTTCAAGGGCATGAGATATTCAGTTTCTAACACCGCTGAATACGGCGACTATGTAACAGGTCCGAAGATTATCACGGATGAAACAAAGAAGGCTATGAAGAAGGTTCTGAAGGACATTCAGGACGGTACATTCGCTAAAGAATTCTTGCTTGATATGTCATCGGCGGGACGTCAGGTACACTTCAAGGCTATGAGAAAGATTAACGCCGAACATCAGCTTGAGCAGGTTGGTGAAGAAATCAGAAAGCTTTACAGCTGGAATAACGAAGACGACAAGCTGATAAACAACTAATTTATATTCGATAATACAAAGTAAAACTCCCAAATCACAGCTCAATTTCAGCTGTTTTTTGGGAGTTTTTTTGTACAATATTTTTTGGAAAGGCTATTTTTCAACAGCTTTTTTAGTTTCCGCATTCAATACTTATTTCGTTAAATACACTCAGATAATCATTGATTGATTTATTTTTCTTTTCTTCTCCGCTTACATCCATAATAATACTGCCCTCGTGCATCATTATTGTACGCGAGCCGTATTCAACAGCATGACGAAGATTATGCGTTATCATAAGTGTTGTGATGTTCTTTTCACGAATAATCTTTTCGGTAAGCATCATAACCGTATCTGACGACTTAGGATCAAGCGCCGCCGTATGCTCGTCAAGCAGAAGCAGCTCCGGACGTATCATTGTCGCCATGATAAGCGCGAGCGCCTGTCTCTGTCCTCCGGAAAGTGTGCCGGCAAAGGTTTCAAGCCTGTTTTCAAGACCCATTCCAAGCTGTTCAAGCTGTGAACAGTAAAAATCCTTCCTCTGCCTGTTAAGTCCGAAAGAAAGACCGAACTTCCTGCCCTTATTATCCGCAATCGACATGTTTTCCCATATAGTCATTGACGGACATGTACCCATTGACGGATTCTGGAAAACCCTGCCTATTTTCTTTGCGCGCTTAAAATTTTTTGCGCCATTGAATTCAGTACCGTCAAGCATTATACTTCCGCCGTCCGGACTGACATCACCGGAAATGATATTAAGCATTGTCGTTTTACCCGATCCGTTCGAGCCTATAACTCCGACAAATTCACCGTCATTAATTTTCAGGTTGAAATCAGAAAAAAGTATCTTTTCATCTATTGTCCCGCGATTAAATGTCTTATATATATTAGAAAGCTCAAGCATTATTCTTCACCTCGGCCTTCTTCTTTTTAAATATAAATTCATTCGCCACAAGCGTTGCGATAAACAGAACTGTAATCATAAGATTTGTATTCTGTGACGGCAGACCAAGCGCAAGCGCGATTGATATACAAGCCTTATACACAATCATACCGAATAAAACACCTGTTGTTATACGCAGGAATTTAAGTTTTTTGAAAATCGTTGTACCGATAATAACCGCCGCAAGACCCATAACAACTGTACCCGTACCGGAGCCGACGTTAAACGCCTTGCCGTACTGGCAGTAAACGGCGCCCGCAAGCGCGACAAGACCGTTCGCGATTGCAAGACCGATTATTTTAATTGTGCCGGGATTCTGCGCAAGAGTTATTACAAGTCCCTCATTATCTCCCACGCTTCTTAAAAGAAATCCCGACTTTGTTCTCAGATACCAGTCAAGCGCAAATTTCGCGGCAAGCGCGATTACAAGTATAACCGCAAGCTTTGAATACATTGCCATATGACCATCGCCAAACAGGAACGACGTTTGCGAAAAAATCGTTGCCGCGTCCATGCTTAAAAAGTCAGTCGCTTTTCCGACAATTCCGTAATTTATCGAATACAGCGCTGTCATTGTAAGTATACCGCAAAGCAGGTTTCTTATTTTCAGCTTAACATTCAGAATACCCGTAACCATTCCGGCTATGCAGCCCGCAATAAAGGCAATAAGTAACGCGAGCCACGGACTTACACCGTTATTTATCATAACAAAACATATCGCAATTCCCAGCGGAAATGTTCCGTCAACAGACAAATCCGGAAAATCCAGAATTATATAGGTGATATAAACACCCATAGCCATTATTCCGTATATAAGTCCCTGTTCGAGTATGCCTGTTATCAACGCCTCAATCATGACTGGGACGGAGTATTTTTAACCTCAGCTCTGTCCGTTATTGACTGCGGGATTGTTACTCCGATTTTCTCCGCCGCGTCTGTGTTTATTGTAATCTTGCTTTCTGTCATTGTTTCATACGGGATAGTTTTTATGTCTGTACCCTTCAATACTTTTGCAGCCATAACGCCGGCTTTTCTGCCAAGCTCTATATAGTCTATACCGGCTGACGCGATACATCCGTTGCCAACCTGTTCTTCTTCGCTGCCGAATACGGGAATGTTCTTTGCCGTAGCCTTTTCGATAAGTACGGGAAGATTTGCAACTACTGTATTATCTGTCATGTTTGAAATACAGTCAACCTCGCTTACAAGCAAATCAACCGCCTGCGGGATTTCCGCCGCGTTTGTAATACCCTTTTCAACAAGCTCAAAGCCGTATTCGCCAACCTTTTCCTTATAGCTTTCGATTGTTGAAACCGAGTTTGCCTCGCTTGTTGTATAAAGAATACCAATCTTCTTTGCGTCAGGAAGCATTTCACGGATAAGTTTAAGCTGTTCATCTACAGGAAGCATATCGCTGACGCCTGTGATACCGTCCATTGCCTCTGTTTCGCTTACGGCAAGCTTTGCCGCAACAGGGTCTGAAACCGCGTTGAAGATTACAGGAACCTTTGCCTCAAATGCCGCGTTATAGCAAGCCTGCGCTGACGGCGTTGCCACACCGCATACAAGGTCCATGCCCTGCGAGATAAACTGCTGCGCAATCTGTGTGTTTGTCGCGTCATCGCCTTTCGCGCTCTGTGCGGTAAGCTCATATTTAACTCCCTCTGAGTCAAGTCCCTGCTTGAAGCCCTCGCGGCAGTTATCAAGTGACGGATGATCCGCATACTGCAAAACGCCAATCTTATATGTATCGCCCGCTGTTTCTGTCTTTGCCGCATTGTCCGTGCCGCATCCCGCAAGCGCCATAGCGCACAGCATGGCAGCTGTTCCCATTGCCAACACCTTTTTCAAATTCATAATTCTAATCCTCTCTTTCCTGAGTTAAAACAGAAAAAACCTCACAGACTGACAAGGCTGCAAGGGCATAAATATCTTAATTAAATATATTGTCTGCTCTAATCTCATCTAATCTGCCTTTTATTATACTAAATTTACAGTGAATTTGTCAATAGTAAAAATTACTTGTTTCTAAGGCTTTCCATCCATATTACAAGTACAGACACATCTGACGGCGATACTCCCGAAATACGCGAAGCCTGTCCGAGTGACTTCGGCTGAACCTTATTCAGCTTTTGTCGCGCCTCAAGACGCAGACCATGTATTTCTGAATAATCCTGATTTTCCGGCAGCAGCTTTTCTTCCATTTTCTTAAACTGCTCCACCTGCATAATCTGACGTTTTATATATCCGTCGTATTTCAGCTTGATTTCCACCTGTTCCCGCACTGCGTCAGGCAATCGCGGTCTGCCGGTATCAATCTCGGCAAGTTTTTCATAATCAAGCTCCGGCCGCTTTATCATATCGCTCAAATGTATGCCTGTTTTTACAGGCGTCGAATTATACTTCTCAAGCAGCGGATTTGCCGCTTTGGGCGGTATTACAACAGATGAAACACGTTTGATTTCCTTTTCCACCATATCCATTTTTTCAAGGAATTTCTTGTATCTCGTTTCTGAAATAAGACCAATCCTGTATCCCATTGGCGTCAGACGCTCGTCCGCGTTATCCTGTCTTAAAAGCAGACGGTATTCCGAACGCGAAGTCATCATTCTGTACGGCTCATTTGTGCCTTTTGTGATAAGGTCATCAATCAGAGTACCGATATATCCGTCTGACCGCTTTAATATAAGCGGTTCCTCACCCTTCAGTTTAAGCGCGGCATTTATACCGGCAACAAGTCCCTGTGCCGCGGCCTCCTCGTAACCTGACGTGCCGTTGAACTGACCGGCGCCGTAAAGTCCGTTTACTTTTTTAAATTCGAGTGTCGCATTAAGCTGCTGCGGATCGCAGCAGTCATACTCAATCGCGTATGCGCTGCGCATGATTTCAACATTCTCAAGTCCTTCAACGCTTCTGTACATTTCAAGCTGCACGTCCTCCGGCATACTTGTTGAAAAACCCTGCGCATACATTTCCTTTGTGTCAAGACCCATAGGTTCAATAAAGAGCTGATGCCTTGTTTTCTCCGAAAAACGCACAACCTTATCCTCAATCGACGGACAATATCTCGGACCGACACCCTCAACCATACCGCCGTACATTGCGCTTCTCGCAAGATTGTCACGTATGATTTTATGCGTTTTTTCGTTTGTATAAACAAGGTAGCAGGGCACGAGATTTTCACCGGTTTCCTCCGTTTCAAACGAAAACGGCACAATCTTCCTATCGCCCTCCTCAACTTCCATTTTACTGTAATCAAGAGTATCGGCATGTATTCTTGCCGGAGTACCTGTTTTAAATCTTTTCAGCTCAATACCTATACGGCGAAGATTTTGGGAAAGCTCGTTTGCCGGAAACATTCCGTCCGGTCCGCTTTCACGCGAATAACTTCCTATAAGAATTTTTCCCTTAAGATATGTGCCGCTCGCGATAATTGCAGCCCTGACGCTGTATTCAATGCCTGTATGTGTCACAACGCCTGTGACATTATTGTTTTCATCAGTAAGTATATTTACAATTTCCGCCTGCTTGACCTGTAAATTCTTCTGGTTTTCAAGACGTTTTTTCATCTCCGCATGATATTTTTTCCTGTCAATCTGCGCTCTTAGTGAATGTACTGCCGGTCCCTTGCCGCGATTGAGCATTTTTGACTGTATAAATGACGCGTCCGCCGCCTTACCCATTTCACCGCCAAGCGCGTCCAACTCGCGTACAAGATGTCCCTTTGCTGTACCGCCTATACTCGGATTACACGGCAAATTTCCTATTGCGTCAAGGCTTATCGAAAACAAAACCGTTTTCATACCCAGTCTTGCCGCCGCAAGCGCCGCCTCACAGCCGGCATGACCGCCGCCTATAACAGCAACATCATATTCGCCTAAAATCATTCCGCATCGTCCTCCCCGATATACTCAACAACAGGCTTTTTTTCCTTTATATCCCTGAGTATTGAACGCTCGATTACTCTTGCCGCGTAGAATTCGCCTGTATAACGCGTGAAGCACAATCCGAAAATCACAAGCACCAGTGACGCGATAAGCGGATTGAAGAAGATAAACACGGCAGCCAAAACCGCGGCGCTTACCGCTGTGAGAAGTAAATTCAAGGGCAGCTTTCCGAGTGTCAGAAGAAACGCATTCTTATATATTGCGCCTATTTTACATTCAAATGTAACCATTATCTGATAAATATACGGGTGCATCATTGTATATATGATGAATACAAGCGCCATAATATATGTCAAAAGCATCCATATAAAGCTGTGTGTCGCAATATAAAATGTCCAATAGAAATGCGCCGCGTTTATTCCAAATACAAGAACAACCGCGTCTATAATAACAACTAACATACCCTGCTTGAAGTTTTCCTTAAACTTGTCCAGACCGTCGCTTATTATCCATGCGTGCTCACCGCGTGTGAAGCAGCGGTTTATATATGAATATGCCGCCGATGCCGGACCCGACCCCCACATTATAAACACGCCCGCGGCAAACATAAGCTGAAGCATAAGCATGATACTCCCATACATTTCATTCGGGTCAATCCCGCTTTCAACCGCGTTTATTGAAGCTGCAATGTTATTTACAATATTAGTATTGCTTAGAACAATACCCGCAAAGAAATACAATGCCGCAATCCAAAGTATACTTGTCATTGTATAAAGACAATTTGCGCCCAGAAACTTTGTAAATTTATGTATTATGATATCAAAAAACAGGAAAAAGCCTTTTTTCTTAGGCGCATTCTTGTCAACGCCCTTGCCCGGCTTTGTATATCCTCCGCCAAATATTCCCATAATTAATTCTCTCCTTTGTTTTTTATACAAGCTATATTGTAACACAATTTTTTTTACGTTACAATAGCAAATTCGAATTAATAAAGAGGCTGCGATTAAAACAGCCCCTTTATCACCCGCATTCCCGTTAGCAGCAGTTGTCATCATGTCTGTCGTGCCTTTTGCATGGATCGCAGCATGGATCGCAGCACGGGTCACAGCAGCAGCAATTATCATTACTGCCGCCGAAAATATTGCCGTCACAGCACACAAGTACAAGCACAATAATGATTACAATCCAAATCCATGAATCGAATCCGCCGCCATTGTTATTACAGCCTCCGTTAAATAATCCCATAATAAAAACCTCCTTTTAGCTTATAGTATGCCAAACGGAGGTTAAGTGTTACGAATTTTGAACCTCTGCTTCTGTGAATATGTAATTGCCTGTTTCATCACAGTTCACGTACAAGATTATTTTTGGCAGTCCGATACGTTTTATCACCGTCACCCAGCCGTTTTCTGTCGCCTCAATCGGCGCGTACAAAGCATTCGGATAATGAGTTTTAACATAACGCGAAATACGTTCATGCTGTTCTTTAAAACGTATTTTATTAAACGGCCCCTTGCCTGCCGCTATACTGTATATACCCGCTGCCGCCGCGGTTCCAAGCATAATCATTGTCTTTTTCTTCATGGCTTTACTCCTTATGATATTCATTATATACATCGCGTTTTGGCACATTTCTGTCTCGAGCGGTCTTTTGGATTGCGTCCTTTGAGCTCATTCCCTCGGCAATATACCTTTCCACATGTTCTCTGACAGAAATATTCTCCCATATATTTTCTTTCTCCGACGCCGTTTTCTCTGCGCCCTCAACCACGATTACATATTCGCCGCGCGGATTATTCTCATTGTAAAACTCCGCCGCTTCATCAAGTGTGCATCGCCTGACTTCCTCGTGCAGCTTTGTCAGCTCGCGCGCAAGCGCGATTTTCCTTTCACCGCCGAATACTTTCCGCATATCTGAAATTGTATTCTTCAGCTTATGCGGCGCCTCATAGAAAATCAATGTACGCGCGTCATTCTTCACACTGTCAAGATGCTCTTTTCTGTGACGTTTGTTCACAGAAAGAAATCCCTCGAACGCAAAACGTCTTGTTTGAAATCCCGAAAGTATCAGCGCGTTTATTCCGGCAACAGGCCCCGGAATTGACGTAACCTCTATGTCATTTTGAATACACAGCTTTACAAGGTCCTCACCCGGGTCGGAAATTGCCGGCGTGCCGGCATCCGAAACAAGCGCGACATTCTTTCCGTTTCGCAAAAGCGATATTATATAACCGCCTTTTTCATGCTTGTTATGCTCATGATAACTCGTCAGCGGCTTTGATATTTCAAAATAATTCAAAAGCTGTATTGTTCTGCGCGTGTCCTCCGCCGCTATAATATCTACAGTATTGAAAACTTCAAGACAGCGCGATGAAACGTCGCCAAGATTTCCAATCGGCGTCGCGCACAAATATAATTTTCCGCTCATTATTTCTCCTTACGTCCGTAAATTATGTCTATTTCGTCCGAATACGTACCGTCCTCGTTATACACATAAAGCGGAGGCAATAATTTCAGTTCGCTTCCGCCGTCTCTCATACCCTCAACAAGAAGCATATTCGGCGCCTTTCCGTATGACGGGTAAACAAAACGAAGTCTTTTCGGCTCAATACGGTACTTTCGCATACTGCAGATTATATCCGCCAGTCTCGACGGTCTGTGTACCATAAAAAATCTGCCCTTAGACACAAGCAGCTGCGAGCTTACGCGTATGACATCGTCAAGAGTACACATCACCTCGTGACGCGAAACAGATTTCGTATCGGTATCATTCATAATCGCGCCGCCGCATTTCATATACGGCGGATTGCACGTTATTTTGTCAAACAAACTTCTGCCGTAAATTTCCGCGGCGTCTTTCAGATTACCCTCTTTGATATGTACACGGTCGGTTATTTTATTATACTCAGCGCTTCTCTGTGCCATTTCGGCAATATCATGCTGAATTTCAAGTCCGCAGATATTTCGCGTATTCGTCTTCGCGTAAAGCAGCATCGGCACTATTCCTGTACCTGTGCATAAATCAAGCGTATTTAAAGAACGCGCGTCCTTTGCGAAATCAGACAATAAAACGGCATCAATGCCAAACTTGAAGCCGTTTTTTTTCTGTATAATGAAAAAACCGTTCTGCAAATCGTCTAAAATTTCATCAGCTTTAATCATTATTCTTCGTTTGCAATATTATCAACTACAGCAAAACTTATTTCGCCTGCCGCGGCTGTCTTGCCTCCTACCGTTGCCTTGACATTTGCCTTACCCATACCATGACGATATGTAATAAGGTCGGCATGAAGTTCAAGCGTATCGCCCGGCACTACCTGCTGGCGGAACTTGAAGTTATTGATACCTGTGAATACACCGAGCTTACCCTTATTCTCCGGCATCGACAAAAGCATTACCGCTCCAACCTGCGCGAGCGCCTCTGTTATAAGCACGCCGGGCATAATTGGGTTGCCGGGGAAATGACCTGTGAACTGCGGCTCATTTGCCGTCACGTTCTTGATACCTGTTATGCTTTTGCCCTCTTCAAATTCAATAATTTTATCCACAAGCAAAAACGGATAACGGTGCGGAAGAATTTTCTGGATTTCTACATTTGTAAGTGAAATTGGTTCTTTTTTCATAATTTCTCTCTCTTTCTTTATAAATAATGGGATTTGCCCCCGTCATTCGGCGTTTCAGCGGAAGATTGCGCCTCCCGCATAAAAAAGTAAGTGAACCCCGCCGGCCTTATAGAGGCGGGACATCTTGCTTTTATTTATAAGCTTATTTAATCGCGTATATACGCTTTCTTATGAAATACGTGAGTCGGGTCGTTTACTGTATCAATGCTTTCAAGCGCGATACCGGCGCCAAGCGCGACGCAGTCAACAATATTCGGCGCGAGAATTACCTTTACGCCGGTTTCGTCGGATATACGTCTGTCAAGCCCATATATCAGCGAACCGCCGCCTGTCATAACAATTCCGTCCTGAATAATGTCGCCATGCAGCTCCGGCGGTGTTTCTTCAAGCACTTCCTTGACTCTTTCCGTTATGTTATATACAAAATCATCAAATGTGTGATACAATTCGTTTGAAGATATAATTGCGGATTTCGGCAATCCCGAAATTACGCTTATACCCTTCGCCTCGCATAAAAGCTCCTTTGAACGGGGTATGACGCCGCCAACCTCTATTTTAATTCTTTCAGCCGTTCTCGGACCTATAATCATACCCATTTCCTTACGCATATAGCGGATAATTGCCTCATTAAATTCATCTCCGGCAATTTTCAGCGAACGGCTGACAACAATGCCGCCAAGCGAAAGCACGGCAATATCCGTTGTGCCGCCGCCGATATCCACAACCATTGTGCCATGCGGACGCGAAATATCAAAGCCCGCGCCAAGCGCCGCCGCAACAGGTTCTTCAATGATGTAGATATCCCTTGCGCCGACATCTCTTGCCGCTTCAATAACAGCTCTCTGCTCAACATCGGTAACGCCGCTCGGTACACACATCATAATGCGCGGATGTCCGATTGTTCTCGCAAATATTCTTTTGAAAAAGCGTTTTATCATTTCCTGAGTAAGCGTCTGGTTGGAAATTACGCCGTCAATCAGAGGACGTACCGCCTGAATATGCGGCGGTGTTCTGCCGAGCATCTTCAGCGCCTCATTTCCGACTGAGCAAACCTCATTGGTCTTTGTATTTACGGCAATAACTGTCGGCTCACGCAATACAATACCTTTATTCTTTATATAGACGAGCATCGTGGCTGTGCCGAGGTCTATACTTATATCATTATTGAACATTCTTTTGCTCCTAAATCAAGTTATCATATACTTATATTATAACTTATTATTTTCATTAACTCAACCTATTTTAAGAAGTTTTTTTGCATTTTTGTAAAAAATGTTATCTTTTTCTTCCTGAGAAAGCGGCAGAGAGTTTATAATCTGTACGGCATGTCCCTGTTTTTCCCATGGCGAATCGGTCGCGTGAAGTATTTTTTCGCTGCCGTGATTTCTTATTATACGCGCAAGCTGGTCATGGTTTATGCAATCCACAGTGTATGCCGTATCAAAATACAGCTCCGTTCCGACAAGATATGTTTCAACATCATCCCATACGCTCCAGCCGCCCAGATGTCCGGCGATAATCTTATCGCCCTTTACATATTCAAGCACATGCGAAAGATTTTCCGGCATGCAGTGTACGGGCGGATTGAAGGATATATCCGCTCCGGCATGCAATACTGTCAGCAAATCAAGCTCCTCGCATTTTTTAAGTATTCTTATGGATTCCCTGCTGTCTATGAAAAACTGCTGATATTCCGGATGCAGCTTTATTCCCAAAAGTCCTTTTTCCTTTATATCGTACAAGACACTTTCCCAGTCATTTTGCATGGGGTGCAGACTTCCGAATGAAAATAATCCCTCAACGCTGTTAACAGTCATGGCAAATTCATTTATACTTTTCGACTGACGCACATTTGTGGCAATCGGAAGCACGACGGAATAATCTATTCCGTTTTCAGTCATAGACTTCTTCAGCGCGTCAAGCGTCGCCGGAATAACCGCCTTTCCCGCGGCTCTCTTGTCGCTTATGCTGTTTTCAAGAGTTTCAATCACTCTTGCCGCGATTATATCGGGAAATATGTGTGTATGAAAATCAATTATCATCGCTGTGTCCCTCTTCATCAGGGAATATCAATTCCTGCGCGTACGGAAGTGTTCTCGCCCAGCCGATAAATGACTTTGACCACTCCGTAAGTTTATGAAAGCGGCGCTGCCCCTTTGAACACATTGCCAAAAGATTTTCATACGACATTGTGACTGTTCTTGTCTGCTGCCATGATGACGGCAGCCAGCGGATAAGCTCTTTCCAGTATGCTTTATCGTTTGTTTCAAGATACTTTAAACGCATATTTTCCAATACGGCAATATGCTTGTCGATTATATCGCCGAGTTTTTCACCGTCATAATCAAGACTGCCGTTATAATCGTCAATTTCAAAACATTCCTTTGTTATAGGCGTTGACGCGAGCTTGTGCATTGTTGAGGTGCTGTTTGCGACAGTGCCGACCTTATATGTGTCAAATTCCTTCCACCAGTACAGCGGACCTGTTATATCAACAGACACCATTATCTGACGCATGAATTTTCTGTGTTCATTTCCTGCCATTATAAGTCTTCGGGCGAGTCCGAGGTCATTTTCACCGACAATAATTTTACCGTTTTCCTCAATGGTATCATTTTTCTTCCATGATTCAAGCGGATTTCTCATTCCGTGCATCGCGCGCGCGAAACCGTATACCTCTGTATTTTCAAATTTCATCAGACTTTACCCTCCTTTTTCATCTGTATATCATAGAGTTGTCTGTTTCCCGTTATGATTGTGTCGGGCACAGTATATTCGTCATACGCAAAACAGTCCCGCCTGAGCGCTGACATACGGCGGTTCGGGTCAATTGACATCTCGCCCGAAAACAAATTCCGACCGCTGAAATTCAGACTAACATTAGTTACAGTTATCATCTTTTACTCCTATAAGTTTTTATTGATTTTATTCCTAAATTATACTATAATAATTATATAATTGCAAGACAAACATAATTTATATTAATCAATTTGTTTTTAAATGCGGGCAGAGAGAGAACCCCCGCGGTAAAACTGGGGTACTCAATACAGTAAAATTTAAATATTTTCTGTTCAAAAAAACGAAAGGAGAAATAATATGCTTAATATAGGCTGTCACTTATCGGCATCAAAAGGATATCTGCACATGGGCAAGGAGGCAAAAGAAATCGGGGCAAACACGTTCCAGTTCTTTACGCGCAACCCGCGCGGCGGTAAGGCAAAGGATATCGACATTGAGGACGTTAAATCATTCCTCGAATTTATGGAGGAAAACAATTTCAAATATATCCTCGCGCACGCGCCATATACTTTGAACGCGTGTTCAGACAAGGAATCAACACGCGAATTCGCGCTCAACACAATGGCAGATGACCTGCGTCGTATGGAATACACGCCTAATCAGCTTTATAACTTCCACCCGGGAAGCCACGTCGGACAAGGGGTTGAAGCCGGCATTGAATTTATCATAAACCAGCTTAACACAGTGCTTAAAGAAGATATGACAACTACTGTACTTCTTGAAACAATGGCGGGTAAAGGAAGTGAAATCGGCCGTTCATTCGAGGAGCTGCGCGCAATAATAGACGGTGTTAAGCTTGACAAAAAAATGGGAGTATGCCTTGACACATGCCACATTTACGACGGCGGATACGATATCGTAAACGACCTTGACGGTGTGCTTGATGAATTTGACCGCGTAATCGGTCTTGACCGTCTTAAAGCGATACACATGAACGACAGCAAAAATCCGTTTGAGAGCCACAAGGACAGACACGAAAAAATCGGCGAAGGCAGTATCGGCTTTGACACAATGGTAAAAATTATCAATCACCCGAAATTACAGGGTATACCGATATTCCTTGAAACTCCTAACGAGCTTGACGGTTATCAAAAAGAAATTGCAATGCTGAAAGGCGCATATAAAGGTTAAAGTTATATGAGAGAAATAGTAATAAACGAAAATGACGCAAATCAGCGTATTGACAAATTTCTTACAAAATATCTTGTCAATCTGCCGCAGAGTATGCTGTATAAAAGCCTTAGAAAAAACTGTGTACGCGTAAACGGCAAGCATGTCAAGGAAGGAAAATATATGCTGAAATCCGGCGACGTACTGGCGTTGTACTTTCGCGATGAGTTTTTTTCACCCCACGGCGGCTTTAAAGCCGGAAACAGCGGCATAGATATTGTCTACGAAGATGAGAATATTATCCTTATTAATAAGGAAAGCGGAATGGTTGTGCACTCGGACGACAACGGCACAACCGATACGCTTCTCTCAAGAATGCAGAGCTACCTTTATAAAAAGGGCGAGTATAATCCTAACAGCGAGCACAGCTTTTCACCCGCGTTCTGCAACCGTCTTGACAGAAATACATCGGGAATAATAATCGGCGCAAAAAATGCCGCCGCGCTCCGTATAATAAACGAAAAAATCAGAAGCCGCGAAATTAAAAAAACATACCTTTGCATAGCCGAAGGCAAGATGGATAAAAGCGGATACCTTTGCGCATACCTGACGCGAGGCGAAAAAAAAGTGTCCGTAACGGACACAAAAACAGAAAATTCAAAGCCGATTAAAACAAAATACACCACACTCGCCGTAAAAAACAATCTTTCGCTTGTTGAGGTAGAGCTTGAAACAGGACGCACGCATCAGATACGCGCCCAGCTCGCTCATATTTCACATCCTCTGTCAGGCGACAAAAAATACGGCGCAAAAAACGGCGGAGGAATGAAGCTTGCAAGCTATAAGCTGCGTTTTTCATTCACCTCCGACGCCGGTATACTGAACTATTTAAACGGTAAAGAATTTCAGATTACCGTTGACTTCGCAAACAGTTTTGAGCAGGCAAAATCATAAAGAGCCGATGTTGAATCAGGCTTACCCATACGTTGCACGCTTTCCCGCATAAGCTGCAGCTTCCACGGGTATTCAAAAATAAGGTTGAGCGCCTCATACATTCTGTAATTCTTGTTTACCATCAGCGCTGTGCCTGTGTTCACAAGAAAATTAAGATTCCTGTCCTCATGACCGGGTATCGGATTCATGGTTATCATCGGCAAGCCCTTTGCAAGAGCCTCGGAAGTCGTCAGACCGCCGGGCTTTGTTATTATAAAATCAGACGCGTCCATCATAACGTCTACATTTTCCACAAAGCCGTATGAATACACTTTTTTTATCCATTCATGTTCATCAACAGCCTTTTTTATTTTTTCGTTTAAGCCGCAAACACATAATATCTGAAACTCATGTCTGCTGATATCCATTTCGGAGAGCATCTGTTTTATATTGCCGAATCCCATCGAGCCCATCATAACAAGCGCCGTAGGAATATCCTGTATGCCAAGTATATCACGCGCCTCTTTTTTATCTGTTTTTTTAGAAAACTGCTCGCGGACAGGAATACCGAACGGCAGCAGTTTTTCTTTTGATATGCCCTTGTGCGCCATTTCATCAGCCAGCAGCAAATCCGGAATTATGTAATAATCAAGGAATGAGCTTTCCCAAAACGGATGTACGGTATAATCTGTAACTATACCAATTGTCGGACAGTCGGTAACACCCTTATCCTCAAGTATACTCATACATACTCCCGCATAGCTGTGCGTGCCAATCATAAGGTCGGGCTTGTACTCCTCTATGAACTTTGAAAGTCTGCCGGATACAAACTTTGAAAGCATGGACATAAGCGAATGACGGTCATACGGCGTGTCCTTTTTTGACATCTTTCCATACGCTTTACCGTATGCTTTAGGCAGATACTTCGTCGTTATAAGATATCCGTCCTGAACAGAGTTCCCCAAACGATGATTTATATAATCAAAAATATCCAGCATATAACATTCATGCCCGTTTTTTTCAAAATACTCAATTATAGCCTTTGCTGTGGAGTGGTGTCCATAGCCGGCCTTTACAGATAATAATAAAACTTTCACAATAAATACCTCTTATCCTGATAAATTTCCCCAACTATTTATACAATTATTATAACAAATAAAAATAAAAAATTCAACCTTATTGACATTGATAAAATAATGTTCTATAATGGCAGAAGATTTTTAAAATTGTACCCATTTCTTGGGAGGGCGGTGTATATTTATGGTATACAATATGACAAAGGGAAATCCACTGAAACAGATACTTGCATTCTCCGTTCCTATGCTCATAGGAAACGTGTTTCAGCAGGTATACAATTTTGTTGACGCGGCGGTTGTCGGCAAGTTCGTTGGCGCGCAGTCACTCGCGGCAGTCGGCTCAACGTCAACCATACTCTCGGTTATGATTTGTCTTATGACGGGACTTACAAGCGGCGCGGGAATTATAATCTCGCAGTGCTTCGGCTCGCGTAATTTTGATGAATTGAAAAAAACCGTAACAGGTCTTATATATATAGTAGTTATTCTTTCGGCGGCAACATCAATCGCCGGTATAGCTTTTGCGCGCTCTATCCTGCGGCTTTTAAACACACCGGAAAGCGTAATCAATGAAGCAGTGCAGTATGTGACGATTATTTTCGCTTTCACAATAGGAACGGCGCTATACAACGCGGCGGGCGCGATACTCAGAAACCTCGGCGACAGCCGCACTCCGCTCTACGCGCTTATTCTTTCGTCACTTCTTAATGCCGGTCTTGACCTTTTATTCGTGGTTATATTCAAAGCCGGCGTTAAAGGCGCTGCTGCCGCGACTGTTATTGCGCAGATTGTCAGCGCGGTTTTCTGTATTATACATATAGTCAGATACCGCGTACAACTTAATCTTGACGGTATCTCATTACACACATCAAAAGATTCGCTTACGCGAATAGTCCGCGCAGGTCTGCCGGCAGCGCTTGAAAGCTGTCTTATATCCCTCGGCACAATGAGTGTGCAAAGACTTGTCAATTCATTCGGTGAAATGACAATGGCAGCATATACCGCCGCCATAAAAATTGACTCAGTCGCAATATCGCCGATTGTATCGGTAGGTATGTCGCTTTCAGTATTTGCCGGACAGAATATGGGCGCGGGAAAAACAGACAGAATTAAACAAGGGCTGTATCAGACACTTGCCTCGCTTATTTGTATATGTATAGTCCTTGCCGTAATAATTGTTACATTCCGCGCACAGCTTCTTGGCATATTCCTTAACAAAGACAATGCCGCGGAGGCTATCTCAATAGGCTCAAGATACCTCACAATCGTATGTGTGGCTTATATTGTTGCCGCAATAATGCGTACATACCTGAACGTTCTGCGCGGCGCGGGCGATGTGAACACCTCGGCAGTTTCCGGTGTGCTTGAGCTTGTGGGAAGAATTATTTTTGCATACATACTTGTCACACCTTTAGGCGCGACAGGCATATGGATCGCGACGCCTCTCGCATGGGCGGCGGGCGCGGCGGTACCCGTTATCCGCTATTATTCCGGTAAGTGGGAAACAAAAAAGCTTGTATAGAAAAATTATGACAGAGAATGGCAAAAAACATTCTCTGTTTCTTTTTTCGGCTCAAATTTGACAATATCGAAAAAGTTTAGTATAATACATATATTTAAAGAGCAATTAAGAAATATTAATATAAGAAAAGACGAGAAAGGAAATGACTATGAAAAAGATAATTTCAGCCGTTTTAACCGCGGCTATGATATTTACCATGTGCGGCGCAAATACTTTCGCGGCGGAAAGCTGGAGAGAGGCTTTTGTCACACGTCTTATGAAGATAATGTCATCAGATTTGACATACAATCAGGTCGTACTTACAGACCTTGACAGGAACGGCATACCTGAGGCATTTGTTCTCCGCGACGGCGTTGACGGCGGCATCAGCTCAGGCTTTACAATGAATGGCAATACAATATCCGGCATCGACGTGCCGGGAAATATTATCGGCGCCTGTCTTTGCGATATCACAGTTTATAATGATGAAGGACGGTATATATATGTCGGACGCGAAATACCGCGGTATACTTCTGTGATTAATTACTATAAGCTCTCTTTTGACGGTCAGACACTGACTGCCGAAAGAATACTCAAATCATATGTAAGTTCTTATCCGACAGTTCCGTATAATGATATGTATGGAAGGGATTTTCTTACAAACGGTTATCCGGACAGAACAAAGATAAAGGAATTCGTGGACGGTTATGAGGGTATCAACACTCTCACTGCCACAAACTCAAACGCAAGATTGATTGTTGACGGTGACGATGTTAATGTTTCGGGTTATACAGTCAATGATTCAAACTATTATAAAATCCGTGATATAGCAATGGTGCTGAGTACTACTATGAAGCGTTTTGAAGTCGCATGGGACGAATATCTCAGCGCCATAACAATTTCAACCGGTATTAAATATACAATTGTCGGCGGCGAGCTTAGCGGAGAAAGGGATGCGGCATTGAACGTTGAACAGAACAGCGCCCCTGTTTATGTTGACGGCGAGGAAAAAGAAACGCTTTCATACAACATAAACGGAAGCACATATTTCAAAATCCGTGACATAGCTGATATGGTCGGTTTTGAGGTTGATTGGGACGGCGACGCTCAGGCTGTTATCATAAGAACAGAGTAAAATGTACAGTATAAGAAAAAAACTATGGTTTTTAATGCTGCTGTTGTTTATCGCAGGGCTTATTACGCGTATGATATTCCCGCCCGCGCAAACAACCGCAACGTACGCGTCGGTTCCCGACGCCGCCGCGCCATCCGGCAATTCAGCGTCGCGGCTGTTTTCTGATAACAGCGAAAAATTTGTCGCGCACAGAGGATATTCCGGATATTTGCCGGAAAACAGTATTCCGGCATTTGAGCTTGCGGGAAAAATGGGGTTCTGGGGTATTGAAACAGATATTTCGGAAACAATTGACGGTCAGTTCGTCTGTATGCACGATGATGACATAGACCGAACCACAAACGGCACAGGCGAGGTTATAAAAAAATCATTTGAGGAGCTTGAATCGGTAAGGATTGACACGGGAAAAAATCTGAAAAGCAGCGAAAATCTGAAAATACCGACTTTAAAGGAATATCTGGATATATGCGTTGAATACAACTGCGTCGCGGTGGTTGAGATAAAAAGAATACTAAACTTCGACAGCTTTTTATCGGAAATTACCGACAGCGGTATTGCCGACAGGTGTATTATAACAGGAAATATAAACGACGTTATGGAAATACGCGCGCGCAATAACACAATTCCGGTTATGACTATCGGATACACTCCCGCAAAATATACTGAAAATTTGCAGGATTTAGCCCAAATAACGGAAAACCGCGGTATTCTTTACAATTACCCGCAGGTGGGACAGGCGGAAATCGCGCAGCTCCATCAGCAGAACATTATTTGCGGCGTATGGTCTATAGACGATACAGACGTTGCGCAGACTTACCTTGACTACGGCGTTGATTTCATTGTCACAAACAACATACCGGCAAGACTTAATTATATGGTAAATGAAAACGAATAAAAAATCAGTAAACTTCTTACTGATTTTTTTATTATTCTACATTATTTGTCTTGATTTTATCTGCACTTTATAATATAATGTATAAGTAAATTTGTGTTCAAAAGGTAAGGATATGTAAATTCTTACTTCAACTTACGGAAAGGAACTGATAAATATGAAAAAAATGGAACAGCTTTACGAAGGAAAGGCAAAAAAGGTTTATAAAACCGATGACGAAAATCTTTATATTGTTGACTACAAAGATGACGCAACTGCATTCAACGGTCTTAAAAAGGGTCAGATTTCAGGCAAGGGCGTTGTAAACAACAGGATGTCCAACTTTCTTATGCAGATAATGGAAAAGAACGGTATTCCCACTCACTTCGTTGAGGAGATTTCTGACAGAGAAACAGTTGTAAAGAAGGTTACAATCATACCTCTTGAAGTAATCATCAGAAATATTGCGGCAGGCAGCTTTTCAAAGCGTTTCGGCATTGAAGAAGGTAAGAAATTAAACTGCACAACTCTTGAATACTGCCTAAAGGACGATGACCTTGGCGACCCGATGATTAACGATTATCAGATTATCGCCATCGGCGCCGCGACAAAGGAAGACCTTGATACAATTGCCAACCTTACCTTCAAAGTGAATGATATTCTTAAAGCATATTTTGAAAGTGTTAATATAGAGCTTGTTGACTTCAAGATTGAGTTTGGTAAAACTCCTGACGGTCAGATTATACTTGCGGATGAAATCTCACCCGACACATGCCGTCTGTGGGACGCGACAACTCACGAAAAACTCGACAAGGATCGTTTCAGACGCGATATGGGCAATGTTGAGGAAGCATACGCCGAGGTATTCAAAAGACTTGGACTGTAATTGAATAATAAATTTTTGTTTGGAGCATTCGCTTGCGAATGCGGACAGTGTATTGAAGATAGTGCAGGACGGTTCATGAGGTTTGCGGAGCAAAATCATGAATAGGCAGCATGGCTGCCGTGTCCGAAACGGTTGCACAACGTGCAAATCGAGATGCACTCCGGCTTTAGCCGGAAATATTTTGACGTAAAGGGCGGCCAATGACCGCCCCTACAACCTCAAATCTAATTACAAGGAGTAAACAAATGGCTACAGACACTTACGAAAGTCCATTAAACTCGCGTTACGCGTCAAAGGAAATGCAGTACATCTTCTCTCCCGACAAGAAATTTTCAACATGGAGAAAGCTATGGATTGCGCTTGCCGAAAGCGAAAAAGAGCTTGGACTCGATATAACAGACGAACAGATTGCTCAGATGAAGGAGCATATTTATGATATAAATTATGACGTCGCGAAGGCTCGCGAAAAGGAAGTGCGTCATGATGTAATGTCGCACGTATACGCATACGGTATACAGTGTCCCGACGCGAAGCCTATAATACATCTTGGCGCGACAAGCTGCTACGTCGGCGATAATACGGATATAATTATAATGACAGAGGCAATGCGGCTTGTTAAGAAAAAGCTCGTATGCCTTATAGGCGAGCTTGCGAAATTCGCAAAGGCAAACAAGGATTTGCCGACACTCGCATTCACACACTTCCAGCCGGCACAGCCTACAACAGTCGGTAAACGCGCAACATTGTGGCTTGAAGATTTGCTCATGGACCTTGAGGACGTTGATTATCAGCTTTCAAAGGCAAAGCTTCTGGGCTGCAAAGGCACAACAGGCACACAGGCAAGTTTTCTTGAGCTTTTTGAGGGCGACCATGAAAAGTGTAAGGAGCTTGACAGAAAAATCGCGCAGAAAATGGGCTATAACGACTCATTCCCCGTAAGCGGTCAGACATATCCGAGAAAACTCGACTCGCAAATGCTAAATGTATTGAGTCTTATCGCACAGAGTGCATACAAGTTCTCAAACGATATCAGATTATTGCAGCACTTAAAGCAGATTGAAGAACCGTTTGAAAAGTCACAGATTGGCTCGTCCGCGATGGCATACAAGAGAAATCCCATGAGAAGCGAAAGAATCGGCTCGCTTGCAAGATACGTTATCGTAGACGCGCTTAATCCGGCAATCACAGCGTCAACACAGTGGTTTGAGAGAACTCTTGACGACAGCGCAAACAAGCGTATTTCAGTTCCTGAGGCATTCCTTGCCGTGGACGCGATTCTTAGCCTTTACATTAACGTTGTTGACGGACTTGTCGTATATGACAAGGTTATAAATCAGCAGTTCATGCGCGAGATACCGTTTATGGCTACTGAAAATATAATGATGGACGCGGTCAAGAAGGGCGGCGATAGACAGGATTTGCATGAGAAAATCCGTGTTTATTCAATGGAGGCAGGAAAGACCGTTAAGGTTGAGGGTAAGGAAAACAATCTTGCCGAGCTTATCGCGGCTGATCCCGCGTTCGGACTTACTCTTGATGAAATTAACGCCGTTATGAAGCCTGAAAACTATGTCGGACGCGCTCCTCAGCAGGTTGAGGATTTTCTGAACGGCTACGTATATCCTGTACTTGAAAAAAATCAGAATTTACTTGGTATAAAAGTAGAAATTAATGTCTGATACTATATGTGTCTGTGTTCATAAATGGAGGTATAAGATTGAAAAGTATAAGATTGAAAAAACGACTTTTATCAATTTTTACAGCGGCAGTTCTGGTATTTTCATCACTGACTGCCGCGCATTGTGATGACGATATAACTGTTTTGCTTGACGGACAGGAAATAGAATTCGACGTGCCGCCTATGATTATTGACGACCGCGCGCTTGTGCCTATGCGCGTGATATTCGAGGCGCTGGGCGCGACAGTTGATTGGGATGGCGAAACGGGTTTGATAACCGCGTTCAAAGATACCGTCAACGATGGATTTAAAATAATTCAAATGGTAATTGACAATAGCGAAATTAGTGTTGATACCGGCAGCTATGGCGCGAAAAAAATCACTCTTGACGTGCCGCCTATGATTATTGACGACCGCACGCTTGTGCCTATTCGCGCGGTATCGGAGAGCCTTGACTGTTCGGTTGACTGGAACAGTGAAACGCGCACGGTGACAATCGCCTCGCCGCAAATTGAGCCGGCGCAAACGAACTCTCCGTCTGCGGAGGAAACAATAGCGCCGGAAACCGCTACGGCGGCGGACATTCCTATTGAATACGATGACACGATTGAGCGCGCGGCGCATTATATGCGTGATTTTCAGATACTCGCGTGTGAAACGAATGCCGAAGGCGATTACGTTATAACGTATAAGCTGCGTACCTTCCTTGAAGGCAAAGGCGTTGTCGCGGTAACATTCAACTGCCTTGATAAAGACGGAAATACCGTGGACAGCTTCGGGGGAATGTACGTTGGCACCGACTATACGTGGAGTTGGCAAGAGGACACGGCGGTAATCTCAGGAAAAACGGCAAGGATTGAGCTGGCTAAAAACGAGGAATAACTTCAAATATACAGTTTCAAATA
>CAZWLT010000001.1:21815-24905 GCA_964634915.1 uncultured Clostridium sp.
ACAGTTTCAAATATACAGTTTTATAAATTTAGGAGGAGAAATTAATGGTTAAAGCAATAGTAGGCGCAAACTGGGGCGATGAAGGCAAGGGTAAGATTACAGATATGCTTGCCGCTGACAGTGACATCGTTATAAGATTTCAGGGCGGCGCAAACGCGGGCCATACAATTATAAACGAATACGGAAAATTTGCGCTGCATCTTCTTCCGTCAGGTTCATTCAATAAGAATGTTACAAATATGATAGGAAACGGTGTCGCTCTTGATATTCCCGAGCTTATAAAGGAAATTGACGAGGTTATCGGCAGAGGCGTTCCAAAGCCAAACATCGTTGTATCGGAAAGATGTCAGGTGCTTATGCCGTACCACAAGCTTTTTGACCAATACGAGGAGGAGCGGCTTTCAGACCGTCAGTTCGGTTCAACAAAGTCGGGTATTGCGCCATTCTTCTCAGATAAATTTTCAAAAATCGGTTTTCAGGTATGGGAGCTGTTCGAGGATGATGAACGTCTTAGGGAAAAAATCAAAAACGTGCTTGAAGTAAAGAATCTTCTTCTTGAACATGTTTACCGCAAGCCTTTGCTTGACGCGGACGAGCTGTTTGAAACTCTTAAAGAATACGGC
The DNA here is from genome assembly GCA_964634915.1 of uncultured Clostridium sp. GTDB lineage: Bacteria > Bacillota > Clostridia > UBA1381 > UBA1381 > Hominilimicola. The sequence continues at coordinate 22,439 of CAZWLT010000001.1, forward strand.
AAAATGATTAAGCCGTATGTTATAGATTCAGTTGCTTTTATGCACAACGCAATCAAGGATGGCAAAAAAATTCTTCTTGAAGGTCAGCTCGGTTCGCTTAAAGACCCGGATTTTGGTATCTACCCTATGACCACTTCATCATCAACACTTGCCGGCTACGGTACGGTCGGCGCCGGTATCCCTCCGTACGAAATTAAAGAGATTATCACTGTTGTCAAGGCATATTCATCGGCAGTCGGAGCGGGCGCGTTTGTTTCGGAGATATTCGGCGATGAGGCGGACGAACTGAGACGCAGAGGCGGTGACGGCGGCGAATTCGGCGCGACAACAGGCAGACCAAGACGTATGGGTTGGTTTGACTGCGTGGCGTCACGTTACGGCTGCCGTGTTCAGGGTACAACACAGGTCGCGTTTACCGTGCTTGACGTACTGGGCTACCTTGATGAAATACCCGTATGCGTAGGCTATGAGGTTGACGGCGAAGTTATCCGTGACTTCCCTACCACAAACAAACTCGAAAAGGCAAAGCCTGTTCTGAAGGTTCTTCCCGGCTGGAAGCAGGATATCCGCGGTATAAAGAAATATGAAGATTTGCCTGAAAACTGCCGCAAATATATCGAATTTGTCGAAAAGGAGCTTGAAGTTCCCATTAAGATTGTTTCAAACGGTCCGGCAAGAGAAGATATAATATTAAGATAACTTGTACTTAAAAAGGGTTGATTAACGTGGACGTATCAAAAATTAAATTGATAATATGGGATCTTGATGAAACCTTTTGGACAGGTACTATTTCAGAACAAAAGGTCGCGCCTGCGCCGCAGGCATGCGGCCTTGTTTTGATGTCCTCCAAAAAAGGTATTGTAAATTCAATTTGTTCAAAAAATGATGAACAGCCTTGTATCGAAAAGCTCAGGGAATGGAAAATGGACGAATATTTCGTCTTTAACTCAATAAACTGGCAGCCAAAAGGACAGCGTATAAAGGATACAATAGCCGCAATGAATCTGCGCGCCGCAAATGTGCTGTTTATTGACGATAATCCGCAAAATCTTGAAGAGGCAAAGTATTACTGCCCCGAAATTATGACGGCGGCACCGGACAAAATCGGCGCGCTTTATGATGAAATTTCAAGGCTTGACAAGCATGACGAAAACATGTCAAGGCTCGCGAGCTACAAGGTGCTTGAAAAGAAAAATACAATTAAACAAAGCATGGGGTCAAACGAGGAATTTCTGCGGCAGAGTAATATCCATGTTGATTTTCATACAGATTGCATGGAAAATCTTGACCGTTTGCACGAGTTGATTTTACGCGCAAATCAGCTTAATTTCACAAAAATACGCTCTTCAAAGGAGGAGCTTGCCGCGCTGTTTGAGGATAAAGATACAAACTGCGGTTACATAACCGTACATGACAAGTATGGAGAATACGGCATTGTCGGCTTTTACGCGGTAAAGGATAACGTCGTTTTACATCTCTTATTTTCATGCCGTACACTGGGTATGGGACTTGAACAGTACGTATATGAATATCTCGGTTATCCCGAGCTTGAAATTGTCGGTGACGTATCTGTGAAAATCGGCAAAGATGAACCGTCTGTAACCTGGATTAATCAGGAAACACAGCCGTCAGACAATGAATTTAAGGATATACAGGCTGATAATTTCAGGGTGCTTATGAAAGGTCCGTGCGACCTTAATCAGATATTCTCATTTATAAAAAACGAAGATATGTTTGACTGTGAATTTACGTATGTCAGCCGTGAAAAACAGTCATTCGGTGTCACGATTGAGGGCATGAACCATACAACGCAAATTGTTGAAGCGTATTCAATAACAGATGAGAAGAAAAATGTACTTTGCGAGCTGCCTGTCTGCGACAGCGAAATGTTCCCGCGCGGCATTTATGAAAACAAGTACGATATGATTTTCATAAGCATACTGACGGATGCAAATCTCGGTCTTTACCGCAAAAAAGACGGCGGACAGATATTTGCGTTCGGCGAATACATCTATCCCCTTACAGACGAAAAAATGTGGGATAAATACATCAAAAAAGAGGTTTACACCGCAAACTGTGAATTCAGGAAACGCGATTTGGAAAAAATAGCCGATGAATACGAATTCATTGGCAGGATTGCGCCGCGGGAAACCGCAAAAAATCTAAAATTCATATACGAGCATATAAAGCCTGATACAGAGCTTGTAATTCTGCTTGGCTGTGAAAGAGAATATAAGGACAACGCGCTTGAGGCATGGGTTGACCGTCACAACGACCACAAGAAATACAACAAGGCAGTACGTGATGAATTTGATGGCTATAAAAACGTCACATTGTTTGATGTAAATGAATACATCACATCAGACGATGATTTCAATGACAGCGTTAATCACTATAAGAAACGCGTGTATTACCTCATGGCGCAGCGTTTCACGGAGATAATAAACGCAAAAGCGCGGAAAAACGT
>CAZWLT010000001.1:25005-26969 GCA_964634915.1 uncultured Clostridium sp.
GCTGACGTCGGCTCATATGTAACTGTTGGCGTTTGGGTTGGTTGAACCGTTGGTTTTGATGTCGGCTTACATATTATAAATGAATTAATAAGCTTATCCAAATCGATGTCCGCGCCCACTGCCTCTATTATTTTTATGACTGAACCTAAGTCATATTTTATCATTAGTTTCTTATTCTGCGCGTTGCTATCGGCAAACACATTTATGTTTGCGGCTCCCGCAGGCACTGAATTAAGTAAAATTCCGCATACAAGTAGTAATGCTAATTTCTTCATAAAATCCTCCATTCTGCTTACCGCGGTGTTTTTGTTACATGTAAATTATACACGCTTACCGCAATTTTGTAAACAAGATATATATGGTAAGGAAACGGAGGAAGTATATGTCTTAATACACGTCAAAAACGCTCCGCGGTTTATTATGATACGACACACTCAGTACAAGTCCTATTGCAATCATATTAACCAAAAGCGAAGTACCGCCATAGCTGATGAACGGAAGCGGAATACCCGTAACAGGCATAAGTCCGATACACATTCCTATGTTCTCGAATACATGGAACAGCATCATTGCGCCAACACCGACACAGATATATCTTCCGAAAGCATTGTCAGCCTTCTGAGCCGTTTTAAAGCACTTGTATATCAGAAGGAACAGCGCGCCAACCAACAGAAGTCCGCCGATAAGACCAAGCTCCTCACATGTTATACTGAATATAAAGTCAGTATACTTTGACGGCAGATATCCCATCTGGTTCTGTGTTCCCTGTAAATATCCTTTTCCCCACAACTGACCTGATCCAACCGCGATTTTCGATTGTATAACATTATATCCGCCGCCAAGGGGATCGCTTTCCGGATTAAAAAATACTTTTATTCTCTCCTTTTGAAAATCCGCAAGCACAAATTTGTATATAAGGGGCAATATGGAAACACCGCCAATACCAATCGGCAAAATATATTTATACGAAAGCTTTGCCACAAACATCAGGCAAATGAACATAAATATAAATACCATAATACTTCCCATATCCGGCTGCAGGGCAATAAGTCCTATAAGCACGCCAAGATGAAGAAGTAAGCCTAAAATAACAAGAGGCTTGTTTATATCATCGTGTACCTTTGAAAGGTGAAACGAAAATGTGATAATAAAACATACTTTTGCAATCTCGGAAGGCTGCAGTCCCACCGCGCCAAATCGAATCCAGCTTTTCGCGCCCCAGCTTTCCGTACCTGTGCCAATAATAAGCACTATAATCAGCATTGCAACCGCAAAGATATATATAGGCTTTATCAGATTTTTAAGCTGTTCATAGTCAAAAAAACACACGGCAAGCATTGCGCCGCAGCCTATTACCATTGCCACGGATTGTACAATTACATTCGTGTTCGACTGCAATGTTCTTGTTGCGGAATATATCATCACTATGCCAAAAACGGCAAGCGCTATTGTCAGAATAAATAAAAACCAGTCAAATTCACGCAGGATGACGGATTTCTTTGATACGCTCTTTATTTTCAAAAATATCACTCCTAAAATCAGATATATTTATATTATATAACATTATTCGATTTTAAGCAATATTTTAACAAATATTTCGCAGTTATTTTTACCATAAAAAAAGAAACGCGGCTACGTTTCTTTTTTATCTTATCTTATCTTATCCTATCATATCGTATACAACATCATGCAGATGACACGGTGAAAGGTTTTCTTTATTAAACAAATCAACCATTTTCCCGACCTTTTCCTTATCAGTTGAAATGTCCGCAATTTTGTATTTATCATCATAATATATCCCGTATACTATGTGTTCTTCTCCATCAATGAATTTCTTTTCATCTGTCATTATGTACATAATTTTACCTCTTTTTTCCATTTTTGTAATATTGTATAGCAATTTTGGTAAAATTTCAATAGAATGGTAAATATTGTAACAATAATGTAAAGAGTTTTAAAAAAAA
>CAZWLT010000001.1:27069-60030 GCA_964634915.1 uncultured Clostridium sp.
TATGATAACTTAAATTATTCTTACTTTATAATCTCGCAAAAGATAATTCATCTGTAAAATATAACCTATAAACTGCGGCCCTGCCATAAGCTGACCGAAGAACGGTTTCCCGTAGTCCGATGAACCGTTTAACAGTCCCTCAAGCTTTGTCTTGTCACACAGGGCAAGTATCGGTGAAGACGGGTCGGAGATTACACCGTCAAGCAGTTCCTTTGCCGCCGCTTCATAGTGCGGATTATGCGTCTTTGGATACGGACTTTTACGTCTTAAACGCACATCCTCCGGAAGTATACCCTTTGCCGCCTCACGCAATACATTCTTTGAAACATTGCCCTTATTTTTCATTTCCCACGGTATATTCCATACATATTCAACAAGACGGTGGTCACAAAACGGAACACGTACCTCCAGACCGCTTGCCATACTCATTCTGTCCTTACGGTCAAGCAGATTTGTCATAAACCAGTTTATATTCAGATAAGAAATTTCACGTCTGCGTTTTTCCTCATCGTTGTCGCCGTCATACGCGGGTACTTCCGCGATACTCTCATCATACCTTATGCGTGAATATCCGTCAAGGTCAAGTGTTTCGCACACACTTGGCAGCAGTATATTATTACGCAGCGACAAATCATAGCACCACGGAAATGCCGGTGTTTCAAATGCCTTTTTCTCGCGGAACCACGGATAGCCGCCGAAAATCTCATCAGAACATTCGCCTGAAAGCACAACAGTATGATTTTTTTTCACCTCGCGGCAGAAATAAAGAAGCGACGCGTCAACATCCGCCATACCCGGCAAATCCTTCGCAAGCAGCGCTTCTTCAAGCAATTCGGTCAGCACATGATTCGGACACGTCAGATAAGTATGCTTTGTATTGAATTCCTCCGCCATTCTCGGTACCCATTTGCTGTCGCTGTCAGGCTGAAAACGCGATGCCTTGAAATATTTACTGTTACCCTCATAATCAAACGAATATGTAGAAAGCTGTTCGCCCTTCTTTGCCATTTCAATGGCGCCTATTGCTGTTATAATGCTTGAATCAAGTCCGCCTGAAAGAAAAGCCGCAACAGGCACATCGGAAATCAGCTGTCTTTTCACGGTATCATACACAAGCGAGCGTACCTTTGCGATGGTATCCTCATAGCTGTCCGTATGCGCATGACTTGAAAGCGACCAATATTTCTTTATTTTTACACCGTGACGATTAATAATCATATATCTTGCCGGACGAAGCTCCAGAATATCCTTGAACACACCCACACCCTGTGTCCTTGCCGGACTTAACGCGAACAATTCGCAAAGTCCCGTCTTATCAAGCACAGGTTCGACAGACGGATATTCAAACAGGGACTTCAGCTCGGATGCAAAAATAACTACATCGTCCTTCTGAGTATAGAAAAACGGTTTTACGCCGAACCGGTCACGGCACGCAAAAACTCTCTGCCGCATGGAATCCCATATAGCAAACGCGTATATGCCATTAAGCATTCCGACGCATTTTTCACCGTAATGTATGTAAGCATACAAAAGCGCCTCCGTATCAGAGGTTGTTGTAAACTCGTATCCATAAGACTGTAAATCCTTCCTGAGTTCATCCGTATTGTACAGCTCCCCATTATAGGTAATCACAAACTCGTGTCCCTCAACAGTACGTTTCATTGGCTGCAAACCATTTTTAACATCTATAACCGCCAAACGACTATGTGCAAACACTGCATGCTCACCAACCCATTCTCCCCATGAATCAGGGCCGCGATGACGTATTTTCTCTGCCATACGGTGAGCTATGTGTTTGTATTCCCCCTCTTTTTTTATAAGGTTTGTCTTAAAATCAGTAAATCCGCATATTCCACACATATATATAACCTCCCCGGACATTTTATGATGTATTATATGCAGACTGAGCCGCTCATGTGAAAACTCATGTTTTTCTTTTGAGAAACAGACGGTTTGGCAGAGCGAATATGAGCACTATGCCTATTGCAATGGCAGCGGCAGTTTCTATTGTCACAATGCCTGTGCCGAGCGCGTCATTATACTTAGACGACAGCAGACTGAACACCGTATTATACATTCCCGCCCCCGGCACAAGCGGTATTATCCCCGGCACAATATATACTGTCACAGGCATCTTTCTCAGATTCGCGAGGATACGTGAAAGCGCCGTAACCGCCGCCGCAGATATAAAGGCTGCAAGAGCAACACCGCCATCCATGTAAACAAGCTGATTTACTCCCTCCGCCGTTACACCCGCAATACCGCAGAATACAACTTCTTTTCTGTTCACATCGAATATAACAGCAAGAGCAAGTGTGGCGACAAACGCATTAATCATTGAATTAATCACACCATCATACCTCCTGACATATATCCGAACATATACATCGCCATACCTGCTCCGGCGGCAAGAGCCACCGCGACAACTATTGCGTCAAACATTCTCGCGCCGCCTGAAATATAATCGCCGGCAATTATATCACGCAGCGCATTTGTTATTGCAAGACCCGGTACAAGCGGCATTATTGCGCCGGTTATCATAGCATTTATATTTGAGCCGAGTCCTGCCGCGTATAAAAGCACAGTGAATACCGCTATTAATACTCCGCCGGTAAATGTAACAATGAAATCCGCCACGTGGTGTTTTTTTAATATCCATATAAGCACATTCAGCACTGCGCCGACTATAAACGAGTTAAGGCTGTCTGATATATCACCGCTTCTTAAAAGTGTGAAGAAGCTGCAGCAAAACGCAACTGCCGCTGTTTTGAGCCACAGCGGATATGGTGATTTATTTCTTATATTTTTTAGACGCTCCCATGCCTCCTCAAAGCTGATTTTATCACCTACTATATCTCTTGACAGCATATTGATTTTGGACACCTTATCAAGATTTATAGAGCGTCTTCTGACGCGTACCGTAACAGTATATCTGCCTATGTTCACAAAAAAACCTGTAAGCACAACAAATATCTCACTGTGACCATTATAAAAATGCCCTATTATTCTTGACAACGTATCCTCAACGCGACTTGTTTCCGCGCCGCATTCCAGAAGTCCCTCGCCAACCTCTGACGAAAACGAAAGCAATTTTTCTATATCCACCGTTCTGCACCTCCATACATAAAGTATGCGCAGAAATTTCATCAAAAAAACAATAAGCACACAGACAATTTTGCCTGTATGCTTATCGCTGTTATTTGTATATATCCCTCATCATTTCACAGTATTCCTCAAAATTTGTTGTAAATATATAATTTGAGATAAGCATCTCGTCAGGAGAATATGTGTCAAGTATTGTCTGAAGGTGTCCCTTATATATTCTCGGGTCAATCATTATAACCCTGTAATAACTCTTTATGAGCCACGGAGTAAATACGTTTGAATATGAATCCTTCATGACAACAATCGTCTTGCCGTCTGTTTTATCACTGTTCGTCATTTCAACAACAGGATGATCGCTTCCGAAGAAGAATAAATAATTCGCCTTTGTGCGGTCATACATTGTACCGTTGTAATTCGTAAAATTACCATTTTCATCAACCTCATACATCGCGGTTTTTATATGATTATCGGGATCAATGTCATACCACTCTATCCGGTCGGGAACTTCCGCCATTTCCGGCTGGTCAACTCTGTCATAAAGATATCCCAGCACATTCTGTATTGTGTTCATCTCAAAATCATCTTTGTTTACAGGTTCGCCCCCTGCCGCTTTCATAAACTCACAGTACGCATAATACGCGCCAAGCGGTGTCCAGTGATGGTCTGTGCGGAAATATATATACTCGTCCGAATGTTCTTTCAGCGCGCCATATACGTCAATCGGCGTAACATTGCTGTCCAGCTTTTCATACATTGCTTCTATTGCGGCTTTCTGACTGTCCTGCAAATTCCTGTATATCGATTCCTGAAATTCAAGCTGTGTCGGAATAATCATACTGTACAGCTTTACATTCTCCGGCAATTTTTCCGCATATTCATTAATGGTATCAGTATATAACTTCTCCGCTTCGGGATTACGTATAAACATTTCCATAATGGCATTATCCAAAAGCAAAAGGGTCTGTTTCTGTGTTGTGCCCGTACCGATATCCTTATTCGTGGAAATGATTTTGCCCGTATCCGATGTTATTCCCTTTATACTCTCAAACTGCTTGGAAAGCTGTGTAAAGAAAGACCTTGCCCCAATATTGTCATCTACAAAGCTTTCAAAGCCGGATGCAAATTCACCTGAAAAAATAACATCACCCTCAAGCGGCGGAACGGTGGACATAACCCTGTTTTCCTTCTCCACGCTTTCCTTATCCGCCGGCATTGCAAGCACGACAATAAAAGCGGCTATCATAAGCGCAAACGCGCCGATTACCAATTTATCTTTCATTCATGTCACCTCTAAAATCTGAAATACAAAAACGGATTATATGTTTGTCCCACAAGCAGTATAAAGCATATGCCAAGTCCGGCAATCACCAGCAGCGGCTGCGTAATTGACGCAAAAATATTTGATTTCCTGCATACGTAGTTATATATAATCGCAGGTATCGGTGTTGACGCGGCAACACACGCAATAATAAGCCATAAATTAGCCCGGAACGTTGAAACAGCCGTAAGGTCATAAGCTGCTGTTCCGATACCAAACGCGCTTTTTATAAATGTACCCAACGCGTTTATATCCGTGAAATAGAATAATGCCCAGCCTATAACAACAAAAAACATCGTGTATATATAACAAAACGGCGCGGGGATTTTCTTCAGCTTTCCGCGGAACAGATTTTTTTCAATAAGCAGCATCAAGCCATAGAACAGTCCCCAAAGCACAAAATTCCAGCTTGCGCCATGCCACAGTCCTGTCAGAAGCCATACAATTAATATATTGCGGATAGGTCTGTAGCGATTTCCGCCGAGCGGAATATATACATAATCGCGAAAGAATGACGAAAGAGAGATATGCCACCTTCTCCAAAACTCTGTTATATTACGCGATATATACGGATAACGGAAATTCTCGCCAAAATGGAAGCCGAGCATGCGTCCCATACCGATAGCCATATCGCTGTATCCGGAAAAGTCAAAATATATCTGGAATGTATACATGAGTATTCCCAGCCACGATGACGCGGCCGTAAGACGGGTACTGTCAAGTATCATTGAGGCAACTGAACCGGCGCTGTTAGCAAGGATTACCTTCTTGCACATACCGGCAGTAAACCGTTTTATGCCGTACGCGAAACCCTCCGATGTGACGCGTCTGTCCGTCAATTCCTTCGCGACGTCCGTATACCTTACAATCGGACCGGCAACAAGCTGCGGAAACATTGAAACGTACGCAAGAAAACCGAGAAATGATTTCTGTACCCTCGCCTGTCCGCGGTACATATCAATCGTATATGAAAGAGTCTGGAAGGTATAGAACGATATTCCGATAGGCAGCGCAAACTGCGGATTTGAAATCGACATATGAAAAATTGAATTTATATTATCTATAAAAAATCCCGAATATTTGAATATACCAAGCAATCCGAGATTTATAACAAGCGAGGCGATAAGCGCGGCTTTCGCGGCGGGTTTTGCGTAAAACTTGTCAATTATCCGCCCGTTAATATAGTCCACAAGGGCGCTGAATATAAGCAAAATCACCCATACCGGTTCACCCCACGCGTAAAAGAAAAGGGATACAATAACAAGTATTATGTTTTTATATGTAATGTTTTTTGACAGGTTATATGCAACAAGCACAACAGGCAGAAATATGCACATAAACATAAGACTTGAAAATACCAAAATATCCCCTCCTATACGGTAGTCAATTACTTACAGTATACCATACAAGAGAGGATATGTCAAAACATCATATTGTCTTTTATTTGAATATTTCAGCGATTTTTGTCATTGTTGAGCTTATCTTAATACTCTGCGGACAGACACTTTCACACTTTCTGCACTTCCTGCACTTATCAGCGCCGTTTTTCAGCGCGGCATATATCTCCTTTGCCTTGCCCATGCCAAGCGAGGCAGTCGCGTTATAAGCCTCAAAGGTTTTCGGAATATCAAGTCCGAACGGGCATGGCATACAGTATGCGCATTTTGTGCACGGTACAAGCGCCATTTTGTCAAATACTTCCTTTGTATGTAAAAGCATATCAAGATTTTTCTGTGTCAGCATGCCGACCTCCGCCTTATCCGCATAGCCTATATTTGCCTCAACCTGTTCCATTGCTCCCATACCGCTCAGAAGAACAGATACTTCTTCCCTGTTCCAGAGAAAATCCAATGCCCATTCAACAGGCATTTTTTCATCCGATAATGTTTTTGCAACCTGCGGTGACGGATTTGCCAGCTTGCCGCCGAGAAGCGGCTCCATTATAATAACGTCAAGACCCTTTTTATGCGCGTATTCAAGACCTTCAACGCCTGCCTGATAGTTCAGATTTATATAATTGAACTGTATCTGGCAAAATTCCCATGCCGGATTTGCGTCAATAATTCTCTTAAAGGTTTCACAATCGTCATGGAAAGAAAAGCCTATATGCCGTATCTTGCCCGCCGCCTTTGCTTCATTCAGCTTATCTATAATACCATATTTCATAACGATATTATCAAAGCGGTTCTTATCAAGCGCGTGCATAAGATAAAAATCAATATGGTCTGTCTGTAATCTTTCAAGCTGTTCATCAAGTAATCTGTCAAAATCTTCGCTGCTTTTTAAATGCCATGTCGGACACTTGGTTGCTATATTAATCTTATCCCTGTACGGTTTTAAGACCTCGCCGATAAAGCCTTCGCTTTTTTCGCCATGATAAACATATGCCGTGTCAAAATAGTTCACACCGTTTTCCACCGCATATTTAAGCATGGGCGCCGACTTGCCAACGTCTATATCCTCGGCATTTTTAGATACAGTCGGAAAACGCATACAGCCAAATCCAAGAACGGATACCCTCTCTCCCGCAAGTGTTCTGTATTTCATCATATCATTCCTTTCCGTATATTTACTTAATTTTAACACAGAATTTATATATTTGCAATTTAATAATCATTGTTTTTGATAAATATTTATGGTATAATATTGCCATTACATGAAAGGATGAATTTCTTATGAAGAAAATTACGGTTACCGCGAAAAAAACAGCGTCTCTGAATGATTTTTACGGAATATTTTTTGAGGATATAAACCATGCCGCGGACGGCGGTCTGTATGGTGAAATGGTACGCAACAGAGCATTTGAATTCTCACCGATGGATAATCCGTCATATCAGGCGCTTACCGCATGGAAAAAGATAGAACAGGGCGGCGCGTCGGTTTCGGAAAGCGTTTCAAACAAAACGCCGTTTTCACAGAATAATCCGAATTACCTTGTGCTTGAAATTACAGAACCGGGCGAGAGAGCCGGTATAAAAAACCTTGGCTATAACAGCGGTATCGCTTTGAATAAGGGCGCGGAATATAATTTCTCATGCTATGCGAAGGCTAAAACACCCTGTACTGTTATCATTTCAATGGACGACGCGTACGGAAAACCGATTGTTGAAAGAAAACTTAACATCACATCGGACAGCTGGACGCTGTATAATTTTACATTCTCCTCAACCGTCACAGACCACACAGCCGTTCTTGCGATAACATCACGCGAAAAATGCAAATTCTGTATGGATTTTGTTTCATTGTTTCCTGTGGATACATATAAAAACCGCAAAAACGGTATGAGAAAAGATATTGCAAAAATGATTGAGGACCTCACACCGAAATTTATGCGTTTTCCGGGCGGCTGTCTTATCCATGACGGCACGCTTAACAGCAATGACCGTAATTCAATGTATCGCTGGAAGAATACTGTCGGCGACATAACAAACCGTCCGGCAAGACGCAGCAACTGGCGGTACAATCAGTCGCTCGGACTTGGATATTTTGAATACTTCCGGTTCTGCGAGGATATCGGCGCAAAGCCGCTGCCTGTACTTCCCGCCGGATATAATCCGCATATGGAGCAGGCTGCTCCGATTGATGAAATGCAGGAATGGATAGATGACGCGCTTGACCTTATCGAATTTGCCAATGGCGGCACAGACACAAAATGGGGCAAATTAAGAGCCGATATGGGGCACAGTGAACCGTTTAATCTTGAATACCTCGCGATAGGTAATGAAGAAGTCGGTCAGGGTTTTCGGGACAGGTATGACTTGTTCCACAAGGCGCTGAAAGACAAATACCCCAAAATCAAACTGATTAATTCGGCAGGTCCGTTTCCGTCCGGCGGTGAATTTGAACGCGGCTGGGACAACGCGCGTAAAAACGGTTCTGACCTTGTTGACGAGCATTATTATACATCGCCGGAATGGATGCTCGCTAACTGCCACCGTTACGACAATTATCCGGAAAATCCGAAAGTATTTCTCGGAGAATACGCGTCATGGGGCAACACATACTACAACGCGCTTATTGAGGCGGCTTATATGACAAGCCTTGAAAACAACGCAAAATCAATCGGACTTGTATGCTACGCGCCATTGCTTGCAAACACAGACTACGTAAACTGGCAGCCGGACATGATATGGTTTGATAATCACCGCGTTTACGGAAGCGCGAACTATTATGTTCAGAAAATGTTTATGAACAACACCGGAAACGATTTGCTTGAAACAAAAACAGAAGGTCTTGACAATTCTATAACGCTTGGCTCTGATATAATTTCAGGCAATGTTGAAATTACGGCGGACAGATGCAGCGCGGATTTTTATGACATCTCAATAACAGATATGGAAAGCGGAGATGTGAAAAGGTTCGACAATGTTTCATTCAAAACGGCAGGGACGGCGGCGCTTGATTATATATCATCAAAGCATTACAAGATTGAATTCACGGCAAGACGCGGCGCCGGTGATACAGGCTTTAAGCTGATATTCGGAAAGACAGACGACAAGAACCTTATACAGTGGTTTATAGGCGGCTGGCAAAATCAGGATACCGAGGTCAACGCGCAGATTAACGGACGCGGCTCATGCCTTGACCACAACATCTTCTCTGTTATGACAGGACAGGAATATAAGCTTTGTCTTGAAATTAACGGACGTGAAATAAAAACATATATAAACGGAAAAGAATCAAATAACGCCGTTGACAGACAGCCGATTATGGAGGAAATATACACAACGGCAAGCAGCGATGACAATAATATTTATATAAAGGCTGTAAATGTGCGTAAGACGGAATTAACGTCACAGGTATGCGTAGAACAGACAGACAAAATCATTGCCGAAATTATCACTCTCTCGGGAAATAAATCGGAAGATGTAAACGATTTTGACAATCCGACAAGAATTATGCCAAAAACAATTCCTTTTTCATCAGATACTAATTCTTTTGAGTATAATTTCCCTCCGCAGAGTGTGACAGTATTTATTATTAAAAAGGCAGTTCATTGAATCTGCCTTTTTATATTTTAATATTCTATCTTTATATCTGAAACAGCAATATTATTTTCTCTTGCAATTTTTTCGAGATCATCATGCTCTGCCTTTATCTTCGTGACACCCCAGCCGCTTGACTTTTTAACACGCACATCGCCATAGGATGTATGCGCTGTTTTGTATGTCCTTGAAAGTGTGTAGCGATTTGAAATGTATTCACGCACACCAATCGTTGAGGTATGTTTTAATATAATATTGAGCATCTCATCCTTTTTATCCGCGCGGCACATACAGGTCAGCATAATTCCGGGGCGGTTTTTCTTCATATAAACAGGACTGGTAAACACATCAAGCGCGCCGGCTTCAAATAACAGATTAACCGCAAATCCGACTGCCTCGCCTGTCATGTCATCCACATTACAGCAAAGCTCCGTGACAGTATCCGCCATATCCTGTATTTCACCTATCATCACCCTTACGCAGTTCGCTGTGTCAAAATCCTTATTGCCCATGCCATAGCCTGTTTTTAAAATCCTCATAACAGGCATTGCGCCGAATTCCATTGCAAAATGCTTGATTAGCGCCGCGCCTGTCGGAGTACATAATTCACTCTTTATCTCATTTGAATAAACAGGCACACCTCTGAGAATATATGCGGTTGCCGGCGCGGGGACAGGTAAAATTCCGTGCGCGCATTTTACAGTGCCGCTGCCTGTGTTTACAGGTGACGCGATTATTTTGTCCGCTCCTATTTCCTCAAACAGCATACACACTCCCACAACGTCCGCAACGGCATCCATTGTTCCAACCTCATGGAAATGTATCTCGCTTATTTCGCATCCGTGAGCATGACCTTCGGCATCCGCAATCAGTCTGTATACACTTACCGCATTTTTCTTTACATTATCTGAAACGTCAAGGTGTCCTATGATATGCTCTATTTCGCGCAGTCCCGTGTGGCAGTGACGCTCATGACCGCGGCGGTGATGTTCATGGTTATGCTCACCCTCAGCCTCACCGTTCACGCTTACCTCGATATGTGTTCCCGTAATACCGCACTTAACCGATTTTGTCTTATAAAATTTTACTCCCGGTATATTCAATTTATTAAGTCTGTCCACAAAACTGTCGCTATCCGGCAGCAGCTCAAGCAACGCTGACATAAGCATATCACCCGACGCGCCCATATTACATTCTATATAAAGTGTTTTCATTTTTCTACCTCATAATTTATTTATCATACTTGCAATATATCCCGCTCCGAATCCGTTGTCTATATTCACAACACTGACACCGCTTGCGCAGGAATTGAGCATTGAAAGAAGCGCCGAAAGTCCGCTAAATGACGCGCCATAGCCAACACTTGTCGGAACAGCTATAACCGGACAATCCGCCAAACCGCCGATTACGCTTGCGAGCGCGCCCTCCATGCCGGCAATCGCAATAATCACTCTTGCTTTCATTATATCCTCCGAATGCGCCAGAAGCCGGTGTATTCCGGCAACGCCAACATCATACAGTCTGGTCACCTTGTTGCCAAAAGCCATAGCAGTAAGCGCCGCCTCCTCTGCCACGGGAATATCGCTTGTACCTCCTGTCGCGATAACAATGCTTGTTTCTGTTTTTGCCTCGGGCATTTCGCCCGCAACGCCAACACGCGCAGCTTCATAATACGTAAGCGGCACTGTCTTTTTGACCTCCTGTGCCTTTTCGCTGCTCATACGCGTTATAAGTACGGTTTTCTGCCCCGCGTCAAGTAATTTTGCAGTAATCTGAGCAATCTGAAAAACCGTTTTGCCCTCACCGTAAATAACCTCCGCCACGCCTTGCCTTACAGCCCTGTGGTGATCAAGCTTGGCATAGCCAATATCCTCGAACGGCATATTGCGAAATTTCAGCATCGCGTCATCTACAGATATCTTTCCCTGTGCAACACTTTTTAAAAGGTTCTCCAATTCCTTCTGTTCCATGCTCACACCTCATTTATATCATATATCAATATTATACCACAATTCGCCAATATGTAAAGCGAAAAAAATCAGGCTTATAATACTTCATATACGCTTTTTGCTTAAACAATGACTTGCTTATTTGCATTTGAAATGTTATAATCAAAAAAAGGGGATGATAACGTGAAAAATCACGTTATATAATTTAATTGCCCGTGCGAATTTTTCGCCAAAGGCGAAAACGCACATGGGCATAATCTCCATTTAACGCCTTATCTGCCCACAGTAAGACGCTAAATATTTTTCATTACTATTTGCGGGCAGAAAGGCTATGGGGATTTTTATGTTCAGAGAAATGCGGCGAAAGAATCAGCGGCTTACAGATAAAGAATGTATGGAAATACTTAGAAACGGCAAAGACGGCGTGCTGTCGGTACAAGGAGATGACGGCTATCCGTACGGCGTACCGATGAATTATTATTATGATAACGAAAAAATATATTTTCACTGCGCAAAAAGCGGACATAAATATGACGCGATAAAGAATAATGACAAGGTATCTTTCTGTGTTGCGGACAAGCGTAAAATCCTGCCGGAAATATATGCGACACATTATACAAGCGTAATTGTATTCGGCAGAGCGCGTATTATGGACAATCCGACCGAAATGCGGAAAAAGGTTATGGCTCTGGCGGCTAAATATTGCCCTGATGATGACGAAGGTATAGAGGAAGAAACAAACCGCGAATTTCCATCGCTTGCAATGATTGAAATAACAATTGAACATATGACAGGTAAAATGTCAAAGGATATTATGCTTGCGTCAAAACCGGCTTCAGTTGTAACCAATGGATAGGTTACAATCCTCCGCTGAAACGTTGAATGGGCGGGGCAAAGCCCCTTATTGAAGCTATATTCTGTCGGACATATATTATAAAAACGCATGACACATAAAATCATGCGTTTGCATTATCTTCTTCCCACGGCATAACATCGCCGTCCTCGCGCAGATATTCGAGTATCTGCCATACTCCCTCGCCCGTTTTCGAGTCAACTTTGAAAACAGTTTCACAACCTGCAAGGCGAAGCCATCTCTCTGCTCTGTCCGGATCTGCGCCGTAACTGTTTATCTGTGTGACAATACCGATAACGGGTCTGTTGCATATCGGTGTTACACAAGGCGAATACAGCGAATACGGTTCTCTCGCGCTCAATAACATTCCGATAACATCAGCTTCAAATGCGTACATTGCGATTGCGTTGCCAAGCTCCTTTGTCTGTATGTACTCACCGGGAGTATCAATAATCACATCAAAACGATTTACATACTGCGTCTTATGATAATGTATATTTTCACCCTTAAGCGCCTGAGTCAGTGTTGTTTTTCCGCACTCGCTTCTGCCTATAAGTATTATCTTCTTCATGTCTTTGTTATCTCGCATACGGTGAATTTAAGCGTTCTTTCCGCATAGTCCATAATGGAACGCAATGATGTTTCAACATCTGCCACCATACCTGTGATTATAAGCGTACCGCTGAAACGGTCAACAAAGCTCAAATCCACATTGGACGTCTTTGTGGCAATATCCGCCGCAATTATCGCGGTTTCAGCCGGACTCATTGTAAGTATGCCTATCGCGCTTTTTCCGAAATCAATCTCCGGATTAAGTCCCAGCTTTGTATATAAAATCGGATCGGGACTTGCGATAACGTGGGCAAGAGTAATCTGTTTACCGGGCACAAGCTCCTGAATTATTCTTAATTTGTCGTCTGTTGATAAAATGTCCTTTAATTCCATTTTCAAATCTTCCTTTCGACATCAGCCATACATTAATTATATCACATTTTTCACAGAATTTCCATACATTTTTAAAAAAATGTCCAGAAGCCCAAAAATCCAAGTATGAAGCTGTCTATCACAAGCTGAAGCACAAACAAAATCGGTATTCCCACGGAGAATTTCTTTTTAAGCGTTTTATGGCGAAATACATTCATACCTATAATTCCGCCGATTGCGCCGCCAAAAAAACACACTTTCATAATCTTGCTTTCCTTTATGCGTCGCTGCTTTCTTTTCGCGCTTGCCTTATCCGCGCCGAACAGGTATAATGACCATATATTCATAACAAGCAGGAATATTGCAACACCAAAAAACATATATCTGTTCGCCGTATCATTGCCAAACAGCTTGATTGCCGTCGGAATCGGCAGCTTTGAAAACCATTCGCATATTACCTGCCACAACCATTTTGCCCAATCGCCAATCGCGGCTGCCGCTATATAACAATATTGTCCTATGGTTTGTAAAATTTCGTGTATATCCATTAAATCCTCCTGATTAAATTCTTATCGGTAATTTTCATAATCAAATTGCAAATGCCGTCCCTGTTATTTACTGCCGCCAACTTAAAAAGTTTGTCCGTTTCACGGTAAAGTCCGTCTATACTGCTGCCCTCGGCGCAAAGTATCTTATCGAATTTTGTTTTCCTCAAATTCTCAAAATCATAAAACAGCTTTTCCTCCAGCTTGTCCCCTTTTCTCAAGCCTGTAAATGTTATGGGAATGTTTTTGCCTGATTTCCGTATCATGTCTTTCGCAAGCTCAAGTATTTTTACACTTTCACCCATATCAAGCACAAAAACTTCTCCGCCCTGTGCTATTTCAAGGGATTGCAACACAAGATAGGCAGCCTCATCAATTGTCATAAAATATCTTGTGACATTCTTGTCCGTGACAGTTACATTGCCGCGTTCTATCTGCTTTTTAAACAGCGGTATAACCGAACCGTTTGAACCTATAACATTACCAAAACGAACTGTGTAAAATACGGTATTTGCTGTTTTGGATTTTTCATAAACAAGCATTTCGCATACCCTCTTGCTTGCTCCCATTATGCTTATCGGTTCAACCGCCTTATCCGTTGAAATAAGCGCGAACTTACTGACGCCGTGTTTTTCTGCAAGATTTATCATTATATTTGTGCCGGCTATGTTATTCTTCACGGCCTCCTCCGGATTATTCTCCATGAAAGGCACGTGCTTATGTGCCGCCGCATGAAATACAATATCGGGTCTATACTGCGACATGATAAAGTCCATCTTGTTATAATCGCGTACAGACGCGATTTCCACACAAGTATTATCCGTCTCGTTCATCACATCATACGCGCCGTTTTCATATATGTCCACAATAACAGTTTTCTTTGCGCCAAGACATGAAAGCTGACGTACAAGCTCGCTTCCTATTGAGCCGCCGCCGCCCGTGACCATACATATCTTTCCTGAAACAAAAGAATTACCCATAACATTACCCTCTCATAAAGAAGGCTGCCGACAAAGTCCGACAGCCCTGAATAAAAATTAATCTTCTTTAAATGGGAAAATATCTCCAAGAATTTCTTTTGCCTTTGATTTGACGCTTTCACCGCGGTTTATTTTTATTTCCTTTGTCGCGCCAAGATCCTCCGCGTCATTTTCAGCCTCGGAAAGTATTTCCTCGGTTCTTTCGCGTTTAGGCTGATAATTCTTTCTGTTTATTCTCTTTACATCGTCAAATTCATCGTCAAGCTCTTCACGAACAGCCGATCTCACTCTCGCGCGTTCCGTCTTTGGCTTTGACTGCGCTTCTTCCCATTTTCTGAAACGTTCTTCTTCCTCGGCGCTTACTTCTCTTAAAACAGGTGACTTTGCCTGCGGTTTTATACCTTCATTATCCATAGCAAGACTTTCATTCAGATTTTTAATATCAATATCCTGCTCTGCAAAACCACCGATACTGTTTACAAATTTATTCTCAATATCACGTCTTAAAGCTCTGATTTCACCTGTGACATGATTATCCTTCCTTGCAAGGCGATAAAATCTGTTGCCTATCCAAAAGCTCAATACACCGTTGAGCACAATAGTGAAAATAAACCAAAATGCCGCGCCGCCCTTTGTAAGGTATTTATCATTAGTCAGTTCAGTATCTGTTGCCTGTGCGACATTATTTGTCACAGGCGACTCCTCTTGAGTTTGTGTTGTCTGCTCAGCCGCCTGCTGATCATTGTCAGCCGGCTGAGGAGTTGCCGCAAGAACAAGCGGCGAAGCTGAAATTGCCACAATACCCGCAGCCATTATTACCATCAATTTCTTTTTCAAGTTCATTTTCATCTCTCCTTCAACTATATCCTATTCGACTATATCCTGAAATACTTCACGCATTTTTTTCTTGGCGGGAACTCTCGACATTCTCGCCTTGCTTGCCATATATACTCTCGTGTACGAAAGCATTTTATCTTCATCCCTCTTGCATCTGTTATAACCGATTAAAAACCAGTTCCAAAAGCTTGAAGGCATTGTTTCCGTATTTACTATCACCTCATGGTAGTGTCCCGGGGATTCAATAATTTCAAGCGCGAGCTTAGGTATAATGAAATTATAACATGAGGTTTGTGTTCTTCTCATTTCCATAAGCAGGTCATGTACAATTTTTGCATTTTTCTCCGCTTCAATCTGATTTCCGTAAGAGCTCTGCCACTGATACACAGCGCTGAGCAGTCTGCAAATTAAAAGCGGCGCGTTATTGTTACGTATATTGTCATTTACCTCTGCCTTAATACTCGCATATGTGCCTCGCTGATACGGTATATATCCGACCTTTGAAAGCATCTTCTGTATTTTTTGTATATCCGTTTCCTGCTGCTTTTTTGTTTTTGCATGCTTTGTTATTGAAATACCGTACTTATCCCAATCCACATCACTGTTATTGCAGACATATTTGACGCAGCTTTTTTTTAGTCCTTCGTCATTTGTTGACGCTTCAAAATACGCAACAAGCTCCGCCATGTCGTCAATTTCCCATCTCTCCGCCGGAGTAAAGGCGTTCATACCGCTGCCCGTTATTACAATCAGGGATGCCATAAAGACAAACAATTTCAAATCCTCTTTATTATCAAACAATTCCTTCCAAGTTTCCTTCATGGCGGCATGCTTTACACGTCCGAAGAACGTCAAAAGCATTATCTTGTTTTTTTCTGTTATTGAATCAAAATTAACACGGATTTTTTCCATGTAGTGTCCGAGGTTGGCGCATACCGCGTCAGCCTGTTCTTTAGAAAACTCACCGTTATTAAAAGGATTTGTGATATCAAGATTTTCACCGAGACACACCCTCTCAAGAGATTGCCCCATATATATCTCCGTGACCCTTTTCTTTTCGCTCTCAAACAACTCCAGATTATCGAACATAATCTTTGAAAGTTCAAATCTGACACTTACCATATTAAGGTCATTTATCGCCGGATATATTTCCATAACACGCATACGGAAAGCCTCGTCGCCTAATGATTTTTTCAGCCTTACCAGCTTGCCGGCAATTCCTGTCTTTGTTGTATTTTCCCATGTTGCCTCCCAGTCCAAAAGCTGTGTTGCAGATGTAAATTTATACTTCGCATATATTTCACGCAGCTCCCGCACCCCGAAACGGAACAGCATAGAGCTTGTGTCACGCGCGAATCTTGTATTCTCCACATCGATATAAATACAATTCTTACGCGTTTCAATCGCCTGCATTGTTATATTATTCTTATCCTTTACAGTACCGTGGAAAATAATCTTTTTCTGCTTATCTGACGGAAGATATACGTTATATGTCGATATACCCGCGTTTTCCGCCACATCGCGAGGCAGCAGCCATTTAAGCGCCAACAGATACATCTGTGTCAGGTCGCTGTCATTCGTCGCGATACATATATTCTTTAAATCATCTGATGTAAGCAATCTCATAGCCTTATCAAGAATATAAGTAAGTTCATTCTTATGTTCCGATATAAAGTCAATTACCTTTTCCTCGATACCCTCTGTCGGCTCTATATCATCAAGCGGTTTGAGATAATGAACAATCTGACCGCTAAGGTCCTTTTCTGTCAGATGCGTGCGGTATTTTGGATGAGAAACATATTTTTCCGGCATGAAATCATCATCCACGTCGTCAAATATAAACGCATGCGCAAAAATATTACCCGGCTCGCCGTTAAAATCATAACCCGCATATGAAACCTGCATTGCCGCATATCTTCCGTCCGCCAAGGTAAACGTTCTGAAAATTTTAGGAAATAACTCAGGGACAGACGGGTCACACGGCTCATGGCTGTATCTGATTTCATTATTTTTTGGAAGACGGTATGTTGCAAATCTTATAATCTCGTCAATATTCTGTTTGCTTAGTCCCTGTGTACATGAGAATACCCTAAGACCTGCCTGATTTATTATTCCGAGTTCCGGATCTGACAAACAGTGCTGTACATTGGTATATATAAGCTGATATACCTTCATATAACCATTCCTTTCTATGCCGCATGGCATGGCTTTTAATCAAGTTCCTTCAAGCCTGTGTATAATTCATAATATCTGCCCTTCATTTTAAGCAGTTCATCATGGTCACCGCGCTCGATAATCTCACCGTTTTCCAGTACCATGATCGCATTCGCGTTTCTTATTGTTGACAGACGATGGGCAATAACAAATGTTGTTCTGTTCTCCATGAGCGCGTCCATACCCTCATTTATATGCTTTTCTGTTCTTGTATCGACAGAGCTTGTGGCTTCGTCAAGAATAAGTATCGGCGCTTTTGAAAGCGCGGCACGCGCAATATTTATAAGCTGTCTTTGTCCCTGCGACAAATTCGAGCCGTCGCCTGTCAGCATTGTATCATAGCCGTCCGGCATATTCTTTATAAACATATGCGCGCAAGATGTCAGCGCCGCCTGACGCACTTCCGCGTCTGTCGCGTCAAGTCTGCCGTAACGGATATTATCCATAATCGTACCTGTGAACAGATGCGTGTCCTGCAATACCATTGCTATGTTTTCACGCAGACATTCAAGACTGATGTCCTTTATGTCAACACCGTCAATCGTTATTTTGCCTTCGTTTATATTGTAAAATCTTGTTATAAGATTTGTTATCGTTGTTTTACCCGCGCCGGTTGAGCCGACAAGCGCAATCTTCTGTCCCGGATGAGCATAAATTGACACGTTCTTTAGTATCGTTTTTTCAGGATCGTAACCAAAAGTTACGTTATCCACAACCACGTCGCCGCGGATATTCTTAAGTTCAAGCCTCTTTCCCTCGTCCTTTTCGCGTTCCTGATCCATAACGTCAAATACGCGTTCCGCGCCGGAAAGGGCTGACATGATATTTGTGAGCTGCTGCGAAAGCTCATTTATCGGTCTTGAAAACTGTCTTGAAAAATTTACAAACACAGTAAGTCCGCCAATATCAAGCGATGCAAAAGGTACGTTTCCGCCCCATCGCGATATAAATGTGATTATTGAGCCGACAGTCGCGGTAAGCGTATAATTTACCTGTCCCAAGGCATTCATGCAGGGACCCATAATACCGCCGATAAACTGCGCCTTTATCTGTACCTCTTTGAGGTCATCATTAAGTTCAGAAAATTCTTCAACAACCTTTTCCTCATGATTGAATACCTTGACAACCTTCTGACCTGTTACTGTTTCTTCAATATAACCGTTAACCTTGCCCAGTGTGCTTTGCTGTAAGCTGAAATACTTACGCGATTTACTCGCGATAGTCGCGCCAACCTTTGCGATAACCGGCGAGAAAATGATTGTCACAAGCGCGAGAAGCCAGTTTGTGTAAAACATTAGCGCAAGCGTTCCGATAAGAGTCATTAAACCCGAAAAAATCTGTACAAGCGTTGAATTCAGCATTTCGCCGATTATATCAACGTCATTGGTGAAACGGCTCATAACGTCGCCTGTCGGATTACGGTCAAAATATCTTACGGGCAGCTTTTGCAGCTTACGGAATAAATCCGCTCTTATTCTGCATAGCGTACCCTGCGAAACACCTATCATTATACGTGACTGAATATACGTTGCCGCAACGCCGATAAAATATACAACCGCCATCACAAGCAATCCGAGCATCAGTGACATTATTTTTTCTTCCGCTGATTTATCCATATCCGTAAGACCGTTTATTATCGGTCTTAAAAGATACGAGCCGCAAAGTGTTGACGCCGAACTGATTATAACACAGAAAATTGCCGCTGCGATTTTATATTTTTCACTTTCAAGATATGAAAACAAGCGTTTAATTGTTGCCTTCATATTTTTTGGTTTTTGCTTTTTTTCGTATCGCTTTCCGTTTCTGTTAATCGGAGGTCCCATTGGAGGCATATCAGCTCACCTCCTTTTCTTTATCTATCTGCGAATAATAAATATCACGGTATTCGCCGCAGCTTTGAATAAGCTCGCTGTGGCTGCCGATACCGGCAATTTTTCCGTCCTCAAGAACGACTATCTTATCCGCGTCTATAACAGAGGAAATTCTCTGCGCGATTATTATCTTTGTGGAACCCTTCAGGCTTGTTGAAAATGCTTCTCTTATTTTTGCCTCTGTGGCAGTATCGACAGCGCTTGTACTGTCATCAAGGATAAGTATTTTCGGCTTTTTTAACAGCGCCCGCGCGATACAAAGTCTTTGCTTCTGACCGCCGGATACATTTACTCCGCCCTGTCCAAGCTCCATATTGTATCCTTCTGTGAAGCTTGTGACAAATCCGTCTGCCTGCGCCGCGTCCGCTGCCGCGCGTATTTCTTCATCAGTTGCATTTTCATCACCCCAACGCAGATTATCCGCAATCGAGCCGCTGAAAAGCACGTTTTTCTGCAATACCATACCAACACCGTTACGGAGATTTTCAAGACCGTACTCTTTTACGTTCACTCCGTCAACAAGCACCTCGCCGGCTGTAACATCATACAGACGCGGTATAAGCTGCACAAGCGAGGATTTGCCGGAGCCTGTCGTACCGATTATACCGACAACTTCTCCCGGCTCGGCTGTAAAGGATATATTCTTGAGTATATTTTCCTCACGGTTCTCGTAATACTTGAAACATACATTCCGAAATTCCACTCTGCCCTCTGTGACTTTTTTATCCTTACGCGACGCTTTATCATCAGTGAGGTCGACATCTGTTTTAAGCACTTCCTTTACTCTTGCAGAAGACGCAAGCGCGCGCGAAAGCTGCAAAAACAGCATTGATACCATCATCAGTGACGTAAGTATCTGTGTGATATATGTTGTGAATGCCGTAAGCTCGCCAACCCCCATGCTTCCGCCGATAACAAAATTACCGCCTGTCCATACTACCACAAGCGTTGTGATATTCATTGCAAGCGTCATAACAGGCATTGTTGTTACAACAATTTTCATTGCGCGAAGCGTTGAATTCATAAGGTCATCATTTGCCTTATCGAATTTATCTGTTTCAAATTTCTGTCTTACAAATGACTTGATAACTCTTACATTTGTAATGTTTTCCTGTATACCGGAGTTAAGGTTATCCAGCTTTTTCTGCATTATTCCAAAACGCGGAAACGCGGTTTTGAGAAGCATTGCTATAACAATCGCAAGTATGGGGATTATCACAAAAAGTATCGCGGCAAGCCGCGCGTTTATCGAGCATGCCATGATGATACCGCCTATCAGCATACCCGGCGAACGCATTGCCATAATAAGCAGCATACGAACCATATTCTGAATCTGCGTTATATCGTTTGTCAGTCTTGTTACAAGCGAGCCGGTTGAAAAGTTATCAATATTCTTGAACGAAAATTTCTGTACCTTTTTAAACACGCCCTGTCTTAAATCGGCGCTGAAGGATATCGACGCCTTTACCGAAAAATAATGACCGCCGATACCGCCGATTATCATAATACATATAAAACCAATCATCATGGCGGCGCGCGAGAGGATATATCCCACACCCAGACCTGCCTGCGCGTCACCGATACCATAGTCAATCATTGTCGCCATAATCTTCGGCAGAACAATTTCACCCGCAACCTCTGTAAGCATAAGCAGCGGTCCGAGTATAAAAAACAATTTATACGGTTTTATATATTTCCAGTAATATTTCAAAACAAATACTTCCCCTTACTTATTAGATTTCTTGTCAAGCGCGGCCTTGATAAATGCCGCAAACAAAGGATGCGAACGGTTTGGTCTTGACTTGAATTCCGGATGGAACTGAACGCCGATATACCACGGGTGGTCAGGAATTTCTATCATTTCAACAAGCTTATCATCGGGTGACCTGCCTGAGATAAGCATACCCTTTTCTGTGATTTCATTTCTGTAGAAATTATTGAATTCATATCTGTGACGATGTCTTTCGTAGATAAGGTCATTTCCGTAAATCTTATGCGCAAGCGAGCCTTCCGTAATCTTACACGGATACAATCCAAGACGCATTGTACCGCCAAGGTCTTCAACATCGCGCTGCTCCGGCATAAGGTCGATAACAGGATGAGTTGTTTTGGGATCAAGCTCTGACGAATGAGCATCCTTATATCCCAGTACGTTTCTTGCATATTCGATAACCGCAATCTGCATACCGAGACAAATACCAAAATACGGAATCTTATTTTCTCTTGCATACTGCGCGGCAATAATTTTACCCTCAATACCTCTGTCACCAAAGCCGCCCGGTACAAGAATACCGTCCGAGCCTTTCAAAATCTTATCAACATTCTTTTTTGTAACCTCTTCGCTGTCAACCCAGTTTATATTTACATTCGCGTAATTCCGGATACCGCCGTGCTTCAATGATTCCACTATGCTTATATACGCGTCATGCAATGAAACATACTTGCCAACAAGAGAGATTGTGACCTCGTCCTTGCCGCCGTTCATAAGGTCTTTTACAACATTGACCATGTTTGTCCAGTCTTCAAGGTCAGGGTTTCTGTCCTCAAGACCAAGACGTTTGCAGACTACCTTCGCAAGACCTTCTTTTTCAAGAGCGAGAGGCACTTCATAAAGAGTGTCAAGGTCAAGATTTTCGATAACGCAATCCGGCGATACATTACAGAAAAGCGCAATCTTATCCGCAAGACCTTCCTCAAGAGGTTTTTCCGTTCTTAAAACAAGCACATCCGGCTGAATACCAAGGCTTAAAAGCTCCTTGACGCTATGCTGTGTCGGCTTTGTTTTCTGCTCGCCTGACGTTGAAAGATACGGTACAAGCGTAAGGTGAATATACATACAATTTTCCTTGCCAACCTCCGAAAGAACCTGTCTGATTGATTCAAGGAACGGTGTTGACTCAATATCGCCGACAGTACCGCCTATTTCTGTAATGACTATATCTGTTTCCTGTGTTTTTGCGACACGGTAAACTCTTGACTTGATTTCATTTGTTATATGAGGAATTACCTGTACAGTTCTTCCCTCATAGTCACCGCGGCGTTCCTTTGTAATAACGTTCCAGTAAATCTTACCTGTTGTCACGTTTGAATTGACGCTAAGGTTTTCATCGATAAATCTCTCGTAATGTCCCAAATCAAGGTCTGTTTCAGCGCCGTCATCGGTTACAAATACTTCGCCATGCTGATACGGGCTCATCGTGCCGGGATCCATGTTGATATAAGGGTCAAATTTCTGCATTGTCACCTTGTATCCTCTTGCTTTAAGAAGTCTTCCTAACGACGCGGCTGTGATTCCCTTGCCAAGTCCCGATACGACACCGCCTGTTACGAATATATACTTTGTATCCATTACTTATCCCCCTTATGTTTCTTTACGAATCTCTCTATTCGCTTTAACGCTTCCTGTATGTTCTCAATTGAATAAGCATACGAACATCTTATAAATCCCTCGCCGCTTTCGCCGAACGCGTTGCCGGGCACAACCGCTACCTTTTCTTCCTGCAAAAGATTCTGACAAAATTCCTCGCTTGTCATACCTGTTGATTTGATACACGGGAATACGTAGAACGCGCCAAGCGGTTCAAAACAGCTAAGTCCCATCGCGCGGAAGCCGTCAACTATATAACGGCGTCTGTAATTATATTCACGGCGCATTTCTTCAATATCATTGTCACAGTTTTTAAGCGCCTCAATCGCGGCAAACTGCGCTGTTGTCGGCGCGGACATTATTCCGTACTGATGTACCTTTGTCATCAGCTTTATGAGCCTTTGTGGTCCAAGCGCGTAACCAAGACGCCAGCCTGTCATCGCAAATGATTTTGAAAAACCGTTCACAACAACTGTTCTTTCTCTCATGCCCTCATATTTTGAGAACGGAATGTGCTTTTCTTCACTGTAACGCAGCTCGCCGTAAATTTCATCTGACAAAACGATTATGTCCGTTCCTCTGAGAACCTTGGCAATAGCCTCCATGTCAGCGCTTGACATAACTCCGCCTGTCGGATTATTGGGAAACGGGAGTATCAGAAGCTTTGTTTTATCCGTAATCTTTTCCTTAAGCTGACTTGGAAGAAGTCTGAACTCATCCTCCTCCTTCGTTTCAATAGGAACAGGCTTGCCGCCTGCCATAATCGTAAGCGGCTTATAACAAACAAAACACGGTTCAGGTATCAGCACCTCATCACCCGGACCTACTATTGATCTTATCAGAAGGTCAATGGCCTCGCTTCCGCCGACTGTTACAAGCACTTCATCCTTCGGGTCATATGTAACGCCAAATTTCCTTTCGTTATATCTGCATATTTCCTCGCGCAATTCCATAAGACCGGCATTGGCGGTATAATGTGTCTGTCCCTTTTCAAGAGAATATATACCTGCTTCACGGATTGCCCATGGAGTTGTGAAATCAGGCTCGCCGACACCAAGTGAAATTGCGTCTTCCATTTCTGCGACTATATCGAAAAACTTTCTTATACCCGATGGCGGCAAAGCCGACACAATGGGAGAAACTATCTTGTCGTAATCTATCATAGTGTAATCACCTGTCTTGTATCCTTTTCGTCATCCTCGAATACAATTCCTTCCTCCTTGTATTTTTTCAGTACAAAATGTGTCGCTGTTGAAATAATCGAATCCATAGGCGCAAGCTTCTGCGCGACAAAAAGCGCGACTTCCTTCATCGTCTTGCCCTCAATGGTTACCGCAAGGTCATATGCGCCCGACATAAGATACAATGCCCTTACCTGCGGATATTTATAAATTCTCTCCGCAACCTTGTCAAAGCCCTCTCCTCTCTGCGGTGTTATACGAAGTTCAATCAGGGCTGTTACAACGTCCTTGTCCGTCTTGTCCCAGTTTACAATAGTCTTATAACCGACAATCACGTTTTCCTTTTCAAGTTTTTCAATGCTTTCGGCGACTTCCTGTTCGCTTGAACCAAGCATCTGCGCAATTTTCGCCCGTGAGATGTTGTTCTTTTCCTTGTGCAAAATATTCAAAATTTCTTCCATACTGTTTCCATCGCCTTTCCGCATTAATTTGACTATTTTAAATTATACACATAAATAGTCATTTTATCTTATAATTATATCGTATTTACGCTCAAAATACCATACTTTTTTTAAAAAAAGTTAAAAATTTTTTATTAGCCGCATATTATTTGATTTTTCCGTTAAATAATCAGCTTTTGGTTATATTCTTTTATGCGTCTCGGCATAAAAATACCTCCTATGGTTTTTATTTCATTATACCATAGGAGGCGCTTTTTATATGTATAATTATTCGTCAAGCATTACAGCGCCCTGAATTGCTGATGAGACCATCTTGGAATATCTTCTCAGATAACCTGTCTTAACCTTCGGCTCAAGCGGTTTCCAGTTTTCCTTACGCTTTGCCATTTCCTCGTCACTCACTTTTAAGTTAAGCTCGCATTTATCAATGTCTATTGAAATGATATCGCCGTCCTGCACAAACGCGATAGGTCCGCCTTCAACAGCCTCCGGTGACACGTGACCTATTGCGGCGCCGCGTGTCGCGCCGGAGAAACGCCCGTCTGTGATAAGCGCGACATCCTTATCAAGTCCCATACCGCATATAGCCGACGTCGGAGAAAGCATTTCACGCATACCCGGACCGCCCTTAGGACCTTCGTAACGGATAACGACAACGTCACCCTTTTCAATCTTGCCGGTATAGATAGCCTCAATAGCCTCTTCCTCACTGTTATAAACCTTTGCGGGTCCTTCATGCTGAAGCATTTCCTTCG
Organism: uncultured Clostridium sp.; assembly: GCA_964634915.1. Classification (GTDB taxonomy): domain Bacteria; phylum Bacillota; class Clostridia; order UBA1381; family UBA1381; genus Hominilimicola. The sequence goes on from CAZWLT010000001.1 coordinate 52,415, forward strand.
CAACGGCGCTTCGCTTTACAACAGAACCGTCAACGGCAAGATTACCCTTCAATACAGCAATACCGCCTGTCTGACTATATGGATTCTCAATCGGTCTGATTACCTCATAATCCTGCACAGGACAGTTCGCGATATTCTCGCCGAGAGTCTTGCCTGTTACCGTGATTGTATCAAGTTTAAGCAGATTTTTCTTTGAAAGCTCGTTCATTAGCGCTTGCACGCCGCCCGCCGCATATAAATCCTGCACATGATGCTCGCCGGCAGGCGCAAGATGACAAAGGTTTGGCGTTTCCTTACTGATTTCGTTTGCGTAATCAAGCGTAATCGGAGCTTTTGCCTCGTGCGCGATTGCCGGAAGATGCAGCATTGAGTTTGTACTGCATCCAAGCGCCATATCAACACGCAATGCGTTATATATTGAATCCGGAGTTATAATATCTCTCGGTTTAATATTTTTTTCAAGAAGCTCCATAATCTTCATGCCGGCGTGCTTTGCAAGTCTTATTCTCTCTGAATAGACCGCCGGAATTGTACCGTTGCCCGGAAGCGCCATACCAAGCACCTCGCAAAGACAGTTCATTGAATTAGCTGTGAACATACCCGAGCATGAACCGCATGAAGGACATGCGGCTTCCTCAAGACCGCGAAGCTCGTCCTCGCCAATGGTTCCCGCCTTAAACGCGCCTACCGCTTCAAAGGTTGTATTAAGGTCACGGTATTTACCCTTATAATTCATTGAGAGCATAGGACCGCCGCTGACGATTATTGACGGAATATTAAGTCTTGCCGCGGCAATAAGCATACCCGGCACAATCTTATCGCAGTTCGGAATAAGCACAAGAGCGTCGAAACCGTGCGCAATCGCCATTGACTCAACAGAGTCGGCAATAAGCTCGCGCGTCGCGAGAGAATACTTCATACCCTTATGACCCATTGCAATACCGTCACAAACACCAATCGCAGGGAATTCAATAGGAGTACCGCCGGCGACTCTGACACCTGTCTTGACTGCTTCAGCAATCTTATCAAGATGAATATGACCCGGAATAATCTCATTTTTCGCGCTTACAACACCGATTAAAGGACGGCTGATTTCCTCATCGGTAAAACCGGATGCCTTAAAAAGCGAGCGGTGCGGCGTTTTTTCCAGACCTTTTTTTACTACATCACTATACATTTTTCTTCCTCCTTAGATTTTCATAAATAATTGTAATAATATATTATAATTATATAAATATTTAACGACGTATGAATGTTCTATAACGGCAAACATTCCGCTGTCCGCCGGCGCAAACAGCGATACAAGCGCCAGCAGCAGAAATACTAAAAATATCGCGTTCACAACTGCGAGCAATCCTCCGAGGAACCTGTTTGTCCCTTTTATAACAGGCGCTTTTGTAACGCCTTCAATTATCATACGCGCCGCCATAAGCAAAAGACGTATTATAATAAACAGCGCTATACAAGTTATTATAGTTATACAGATTCCCGTCAATGATAAGGAAACGGCGTCATTCATATTATTGATGGCATTTCCCGCGCTTTCAATAGCGCCTTCAACTTGCTCGCGCATAAATTCCGGCAGATTGAGATTTTCTGCAATATTTACTCCGCCGCCCTGAGGCAGATGAACTGTTTGGGATATTTTAGTGTTAATACTATCCGCCATATTCGTTCCCGAAAGAAAATTAATCGCCGGATTCTTCAGCGCTATGACAAGCACTATCGTAATCACAAGCGCGGCTATCTTCCATATTGATTGCACAAATCCCTTTTTGTACCCGACTATAAACGCTATAAGGATTATGGCGGCAAGTATTATATCCGCTATAATATTCATGCTCATTCCTCCCTACAATGTAACAGTCTCAAAGCTGTTTGAATAAATAATAACGAACGAATTTTCAGATGTTATTATCAGTTGCTTTATATCCATAGTGGCGGTATATTTCGTCATATTTTTTGAATTTATCTTACCAAAATATACATCTCTGCCTATGTTATAAAGAATATATTTTTCATTTATATCAATAAAATCCGCAATGCCGGTAAGCGTAACACTTTCCTTTAGCGAGCCTTTTTTGTTATATAGATTCAGCATAGGTATATTTCCGTTATCAAACGACACGAGCTTATTGCCTTCATCATCCATTGCCGAGTGAGTAAGCTGTACATCTGTCATAGGAATATCTTTAATAATTTTACCCTCAGATGAAACTGTCATAAGGCGGTTATCACCGAATACACTAAGTGTATCGCCTGTAAACTTCACATCAAACACAGCTGTATCCGCAGCCTCTACCCTTGCGTAGCTCTTTGGTTCGTTTATATCAAAAAACTGAATAATACTGCCGGCATTTGAATCCGTATTAAGAAGCGATACCGCGATACGTCTTGATGCCGATGATATATCCGCGCTGATAACAGTGTCGCTGCCCGATGACCATGAGTATATCTGGTCGCCGGATTTGTTATATACCGATATGCCGCCCTTGTATGATGATTTATTTGTAACCGCCGCAACATCGCCGCTCGCGGAAACCTTTGCTGTCATTATCGCGTCAGGGTCATCAACATCATATACAAGGTCTTTGTCACTGTAAAGGCAAATCTTATTTCTGTTTTTTTCCGCGAGCATAACATAGTTGCCCTCTGCCGCAAGGATTGGGTCAACTATCGCGGTGTCTTCTTCCCAGATTACATTGCCCGATTTATCTATGTATGACATATGGTTCATAACCGCGCATATGACTCCGTCCTTATACGGCGCAAACTTTGCCCCGCTTACATCATCAAGAGAAATGACTTTACTGCTTTTCACCTCAGTATTATATTTTTCATCGGGCTTTGGCGTTTCTTTCACCGCCGCCTGTTTATTATCGCTCGTAAAATTTGCAAATATCTTTGAAAAGTTATTCGCAAAGTTGCTTTTATAGCTTCCGATTATTCCGGAATCAATACTGACAAATGCGATAATCGCGATAATCCCTATAATAACGCCTATTATTATACCCTTACGGCTGTTCTTTCTGTCGCCGGAAAATACCGTTTCTCCGCCGTCATCATAATAATCATCATATTCCGCGTCTTTTTTTTCTGATGTATATAAGTTGCTTTCTTCTTCCGTCTGTTCATCATTCAAATTTTCTTCTGTTTCCGATATTATTTCTTCTGTTCCGGATATTATTTCTTCTGTTTCCGGAAAATCGTCAAAATCATCAGTTTCTTCCGTGTCAGTCTGTTCTTCATATATATCGGAGGTGTCACTTTCCTCATCCTCAGAATAACGTATAAGGTCATTTATTGAGTTTTCATTGATTAAATCATCATCTTTTTTCATTGGTAATACACCTCCTTCAGACAAAGTCCCTGCGGCGGTGCGGTTATTCCCGCACGGTTTCTGTCCTTTGAGGCTATAATATCAGCTATATCCGCAGGATTTATCTTACCGCAGCCGACAAATACGAGCGTTCCGGTAATTATCCTTACCATATTATACAGAAATCCATTTCCCGCCACGTCTATAGTTATTATATCGTTTTCACGCGATACGTCAAGGGAATATATTTCCCTTACGGTGGTCTTTACCGTAAATCCGCTTGACGCAAAACCGATAAAATCATGCTCGCCGACAAATGCCTTTGCCGCATCACGCATTTTGTCCGCGTCAAGAGGGTATTTGTAATGCCACGAATAGCGGCACAGCACAGCATCGGGAAATTCCCTGTTCAGAATTTTATAGACATATCTTTTTCCGACGGCGCTCCTGTTCGCGTGAAAATCGTCCGGTGCTTCCCGCGCGTCAAGACAGACTATATCGCAAGGCAGATGCGCGTTCAGCGCATACGGATAGCGTTCAACGGGAATGGATGAGTCTGTATTAAAATTACACACATACCCCTCCGCATGAACGCCTGTATCGGTACGTCCGCAGCCGATTACAGAAACAGTTTCTCCTGTTATTTTTTCCAATGCGCGCATAAGCGTTTCCTGTACGGTTTTTTCATTTTTCTGTATCTGCCAGCCGTGATATTTTGTGCCGTCATATTGAATTTTAAGCTTAATATTCATTATATCATTTCCATTACTAAATTTCAATCCAAATTTGCAGCCAATATTCTGCAAACAGTATAATTGCCGCGCATACGGCAAATATTGCCATAGCGTTTATATCTGTCGATATAATACGGCTTTCTTTCATCTTTGTACGGTTGCTGCCGCCATTATAGCATCGCGCCTCCATAGCTGTCGCAAGCTCATCCGCGCGGCGGAGGGCGCTTATAAACAGCGGTACTATCAATGGCACCATCATTCTTGCGCGTTTTATTATATTCCCTGTTTCAAAATCGGCGCCCCGCGCAGTCTGCGCTTTAATAATCTTGTCGGTTTCCTCGGAAAGTGTGGGGATAAAACGTATCGCAATACTCATCATCATCGCAATTTCATGTGACGGTACTTTTATTATCCGCAGCGGTTTAAGCAGTTTTTCAATACCGTCCGTCAGCTGCAAAGGCGATGTTGTAAGCGTCAGCAGTGATGTGCCTGTAAGCAGATACGTCAGTCTTACAACCATAGCCGCGCCGGATACAAGCCCTTCTTTGGTTATATTAACCGTAAACCCAAGTACCGGCAAAGACCATACCGCCTCGCCCGGTGTCATAAACAAATTCAGTATCGCGGTAAAAATAAATATCCACAGCATTGGTCTTATTCCCTTTATTATCATTCTTAACGGTACACGGCTTATAAGCACAAGCAATATTGTGTAAACAGTGAACACAGCATATGAGGCAGGACTTTTTATCATAAACAATACAGCTATATAAAGTATTGTGAATATAATCTTTACTGACGGATTGAGCCTGTGCAGTATTGATTTACCCGGTATGTACTGTCCGATTATAATATCTCTAAACATTGCCGTCACCTCCCGCGAGGTCCGCGATAGCTTTTGCCGCGCGCTTAACCGTGTATATATTCTCCGGCAGGTCATATCCGGCATCTCGCAGTTGATTCGCAAGCAGTGTTATCTGCGGTACATTAAGTCCGATATTTTGCAAATGCTCCGCTTTTGCAAAAACTTCGGCAACACTGCCCTCCATTTCAACGCGTCCCTCATTCATCACGATTACGTGTTCGGCAGTTTTTGCCACATCCTCCATTGAGTGTGACACAAAAATTATTGTCATGTCACTGTTTTCTTTGTGTAGATTTTTTATTATATTTAAAATATTATCTCTGCCCTTTGGGTCAAGTCCGGCTGTCGGCTCATCAAGTATAAGCGCCTTCGGATTCATTGCAAGCACTCCGGCTATCGCCGCGCGTCTTTTCTGTCCGCCGGACAATTCGAACGGCGAACGGTCAAGATATTTATCTTTGATACCCACAAGCGATGCGCTTTTGCGTACTCTTTTATCAACCTCTTCTTTTGTAAGTCCCATATTCACAGGGCCGAATGCTATATCCTTATATACCGTTTCTTCAAAAAGCTGATGCTCCGGATACTGGAATACAAGTCCCACCATACGGCGGATAAGCCTTAAATCCGCCTTTGCCGCTGTTACCTCAATTCCGTTAATGATAATTCTGCCGGAGCTTGGCTTTACAAGCGCATTGAGATGCTGTATCAATGTGGATTTACCGCTGCCGGTATGACCTATAAGCGCGACAAACGCTCCGTCCGGAATTTCAAGATTAATATCATACAGCGCCTGATGTTCAAACGGAGTGCCCGGCTGATAAATATAATTCAGATTTTCTATCTTTATCATTTGCCGACACCTCCCAGAACCTTTGTAAGCTCTGTAAAGCATTCGTCAATCGTCAACACATCATTTTTTATGCCTATGCCCAGCTTGTTAAGCTCATATGCCAGCTCTGTTACCTGCGGCGCATCAAGTCCGAGCGATTTTATCATCTCAACATTGGAAAATACTTTTTTCGGTATATCATCAAGAACAATTTCGCCGTCATCCATTACAATAACTCTGTCTGCCTGTGCGGCTTCATCCATGTAATGCGTTATCAGCACAACGGTTATGCCCTTTTCACGATTAAGCATTTTTATCGTTTTCATAACCTCGCTTCTGCCCTTAGGGTCAAGCATCGCGGTCGGTTCGTCAAGTATTAGAATTTGCGAATTCATTGCGAGCGCTCCGGCTATTGCGACTCTCTGCTTTTGTCCTCCGGACAGCTTTGACGGTGAACTGTGCGCATACTTTGTCATGTTGACTGTTTCAAGACATTCGTCAACACGTCTGCGTATCTCCTTCGGCTCGACACCGAGATTTTCCGGCGCGAATGCCACCTCATTCTCAACAATCGCCGCAACCATCTGATTATCCGGATTTTGAAATACCATTCCGGCAGTCTGACGTATCTGAAAAGTATTTTCCTTTTCGGATGTGTCCATTCCATTTACGTATACTTTGCCGCCTGTCGGCAAAAGTATCGCGTTGAAATGCTTTGCAAGCGTGGATTTACCGCTGCCATTATGACCAAGAATGGCAGTAAAAGAACCTTTTTCAATTTTTAAATCTATATCTTTTAAAACTTTTTCCTCTGTAACCGTTTCGTTTCCTTCATCACGGTATTCAAAGGAAAGATTTTGTGTTTCTATCATTTGGTTACCTTTTTATTATGATTTGATAAATTATTCTCTTTTCCAACGTCCGCTTATCCCGCACGGCAATACCAATCCGTTCGACTTCATCGGCAGCCCGATTTCGTCAGCTGTAATTTTACCGCCGTACTTTCTGCCTACTGTCATGGTCAGTACATTTATAAGCACCTGCGCGCTTAGTCCTGTTGTATACGAATTTATCAAAAAGAACAGCGGATTATCCGATAATATTTTCATACATTCTTCAATCAGCGGATAAAGTTCATTTTCTATCTTCCATACTTCACCGGACGGACCTCTGCCATATGACGGAGGATCCATAATTATAGCATCATATTGTCTGCCGCGTCTGTTTTCACGCTGTACAAACTTAACCGCGTCATCAACTATATAACGCACGGGCTTATCTTTAAGTCCTGACGAAATGACGTTTTCCTTTGCCCATGTCACCATACCCTTTGACGCGTCAACATGAACCACCTCTCCGCCGGCTTCAAGCGCGGCAACTGTCGCGCCGCCGGTATACGCAAATAGGTTAAGCACACGTACCGGTTTTTCACTTCCTCCGATAAGCTCGGAAAACCAATCCCAATTAACCGCCTGTTCAGGGAACAAGCCTGTGTGCTTAAATCCCATCGGCTTTATATTAAAGGTAAGATTTCTGTAATTAATCGTCCAGCGTTCCGGCAGTTTTTTATTCAGATACTGCCATTTACCGCCGCCGGATTTTGAACGGTGATACCATGCGTCCGCCTTATTCCATTTTTTATCTGATTTCAGACTCCACACTGCCTGCGGGTCAGGACGACGAAGCAGATAATCTCCCCAGTATTCGAGTTTTTCTCCGTCCGCACTGTCCAGAAGCGTGTAATCTTCCCATTTATCCGCACTCCACATAATTTTCTCCTGTTTTATACTAAATCAGTTAATAACAACCCGATTCAATAAGGGGCTTTGCCCCGTCATTCAACGTTTCAGCGGGAGATTGTAACTC
>CAZWLT010000002.1:0-20216 GCA_964634915.1 uncultured Clostridium sp.
AAGGAAAAAATTGGTAGCTATGGAAAGCTGGAACAAAATCAAAGCGGCTTATGAAGAAGGAAAAACTTTGGAAGGAAAGATTATTAAGGCCGTTAAGGGCGGAGTTATTGCTCTTACAGATGGTTCACAGGTATTTATTCCTGCGCGTCAGGCTTCAGGCAGATTTGTACAGGACCTCCAGAGCCTTGTTGGTACAACTGTTAATTACAAGATTATTGAAATTGATGAGAGAAGAAAACGCGTTATCGGTTCGGTTAGAGTTATAATTGAGGCTGAAAGAAAAGAAAGAGAAGATAAGTTCTGGGCTGATGTTGAAGTTGGCAAGAGATATCAGGGAACAGTTAAGTCGCTTACATCATTCGGCGCTTTTGTTGACATCGGCGGTGTTGACGGACTTGTTCATATAAGCGAGCTTTCGTGGAATAAGATTAAGCATCCCTCGGAGGTTGTTAAGGAAGGCGACGTTCTTGATGTATATATCAAGGATATCAATACTGAAACAAAGAAGATTTCTCTTGGTTTCAAGAAAATTGAGGACAACCCTTGGACAATCGCTCAGTCAAAGATTAATGTGGGCGATGTTGTTAAATGTAAGATTGTACGCATGATGCCGTTCGGCGCGTTTGCTGAAATTATGCCGAATGTAGACGGTCTTATCCACATTTCTCAGATTGCGGACAGAAGAATCGGCAAGCCTGAGGATGTGCTTACAATAGGTGAAGAGGTTGAGGCTAAGGTTACAGACCTTAACTGGGAGGAAAAGAAGATAAGCCTTTCAATCAGAGCGCTTATTCCTGTACCTGAAAAGGAGAAAGAGATAGAGGAGGAAATCCCTTCAGAGCCGCAAAAGGCTGAAACGCTTGTATACTCAACTGACCCCGATGTGGAGGTTGAGGAAGCGATTGAGATTGAACCTGCTGAAGAAGCTGAAGATGTTGCGGCTGCCGCTGAGGACACAAAGGCTGACAAGGAAGACGCAATAGCTGACGCTGAGGACGCAGAAGCGGACAAGGAAGACGCAATAGCTGACGCTGAGGACGCAGAGGCGGACAAGGAAGACGCAGAGGTTGCAGCTGAGGAAGCAAAAGCTGCCGCTGACGAGGCGGACGCTGAATAGTTTTAAATTAAAAGGGGCTGCGCGCATATTTATGTGCAAAGCCCTTTTGTTTGTGCAAAAATACAAGGAGTAAAATTATGACAAAGTTGGATGAATTTAAGGATAGCGTTCGCGGCAGAGATATTACCGTCATAGGTATCGGCATATCAAATCTGCCGCTTATAAAGTATCTTGTGTCTTTGGGAGCGCGCGTAACTGCCCGCGACAAGCGCGATAAGACGGATTTAGGCGCGAACTATAACGAGCTTGAGGCGATTGGCGTAAAGTTCAGTCTCGGAAATGATTACCTTTCTGACATTTCAGGGGATATTATTTTCAAAACGCCGGGTATGAGATACGATGTGCCGCAGCTTGTAAAGGCAAAGGAAAACGGAAGTATCATCACAAGCGAAATGGAGGTTTTCTTTGATGTATGCCCATCGCATATAATAGCCGTAACGGGAAGCGACGGAAAGACCACCACAACAACCCTAATTCATAAAATGATGACAAAAGCCGGCTACACAACATGGCTTGGCGGCAACATCGGAAACCCGCTTCTTACAGATACCGAGAAAATGAAAAAGGACGACTGGGTAATTCTCGAATTATCATCATTCCAGCTCCACACGATGCGTAAATCGCCGGAGATTGCCGTAATAACAAATATCACCCCCAACCATCTTGATATGCACAAGGACTATCAGGAATACATTGACGCAAAGAAAAATATTATGCTTTATCAGAAAGAGGGTAACTGTCTTGTTCTCAATGCGGATAATGAGGTTACTAAGAAAATAGGTAAAGAAGCAAGAGGTGCGGTGAGATATTTTTCAAGAGAGGACACTGCTGACGTATATCTTGACGGAGATGTTATAAAACGCGGTAATGTTGAGGTTCTTAATATCAATGATATAAAAATTCCGGGTATGCACAACGTTGAAAACTATATGGCTGCTATCGCGGCTGTGAACGGTCTTGTTGATGACAGTATAATAGTTGATACAGCAAAGTCATTCGGCGGTGTTGAACACCGTATCGAGCTTGTCAGAATACTTGACGGAGTAAGATACTATAACAGCTCTATCGACTCAAGTCCCAACAGAACTATAAACACACTTCGCGTATTTCCGCAGAAGGTTATAATGATAGGCGGCGGCAAGGATAAGGGTATCCCTTATGACGAGCTTGGACCCGCGCTTGCGGCGTATGTAAAGACATTAATACTTATCGGCGCGACATCCGATAAAATTGAAGAATCTCTTAATGCAGAAATAAAAAGAACGGGAAAGGGAAAGAATATAGAGGTAATCCGCGCGAAATCATATGAAGATGCCGTAAATGCCGCAAGACGTCACGCGTCAAGCGGTGATGTTGTTATTCTGACACCGGCAAGCACAAGTTTTGATATGTTCAGAAACTTTGAAGAACGCGGAAACCTGTTCAAAAAAATAGTAAACGAGTTGAATTAGTATGAGAAAACTTATAAGACGATTAAGCGATATGCGCGGCATATCAGGACATGAATACAGACTTACAGACGAAATAAAAGAAATGTTTTCCAAGTATTGCGATGATGTGACTGTTGACGCGCTTGGCAGTGTCATCGCGGTCAGAAGATGCGGCATACCGGATTCCCCGAAACTTATGATTGAAGCACACTGTGATGAAATAGGTCTTATTGTAACGTCCATAACAAACGAAGGGTATTTGACATTTGCCAATGTCGGCGGCGTTGACGAAAGAACACTTCCGTCAACAGAGGTGACTGTGCATGGCAGTGAGGATTTATGGGGTGTTATCGGTATAAAGCCCGCGTATTTGCAAAAGGAAAACAAAACAACAAAGATAAGGGAAATGGCTGTTGATACAGGTCTTGACGCGGATACTGTGAGGAAAATTGTTTCCGTAGGCGACAGCATAACTCTCGCGCAGTCTGTCGGAAGACTTGGGAAAAAACAATTCAGCGGTAAATCGCTTGACGACAGGGCGGGTATCGCGGCAATAATAACTGTTATGAAAAAGATTAAAGACCTTGACATAGCGGTAGACGTGTACGCGGTTGCGGCTGTGCAGGAGGAGGTCGGCTGCCGCGGCGGAAAAACAACGGCATACGGTATAAATCCGGATATGGCGGTTGCTATTGACGTATGCCATGGCGTAACGCCGGATAACAGCGATAATGCCTTTGAGGCGGGGACGGGAACAGTGCTTTCAGTAGGACCTAATCTTCATCCCAAGCTTACTGACGCGTTGTTTGACGCGGCTAAAAAACATGATATTAAGGTCAGCACAGACGTTGACGGCGGCAACACCGGTACAGACGCGTGGGAAATGCAAGTGGCGCGTGACGGTATTCCAACGGCGCTTATTTCAATTCCGCTAAAGTATATGCATACGTCAGTGGAAACTCTTGCGCTTTCTGATGTGAGAGCCACGGTGAAACTGCTTGTTGAATTTATAAAAGAGCAAAAGGGGGACACAAAATGGCTGAACTTCTGAAATTGCTTTCAAAAACGGACGGAGTAAGCGGAAATGAACATAAACTCCGCGCAATTATAATCGAGCGGATTAAGGATATTACCGATGATATAACCGTTGACAGCATGGGTAATTTGATAGCGTTTAAAAAGGGTAAAAAGGGCGGCAGAACTGTTGCCGTAACAGCCAATATGGATGAACCCGGCTTTATAGTGAGCGGTATAACAGATAAGGGTTATCTTAAATTCAAGACTGTCGGTACAATAGACGCAAGAAAACTTGTATCGAAAAAAGTTGTAATAGGAGATAATCGAATTAAGGGTGTAATCGGCATGAAAGCCATACATCTGCAAACTAAAAGCGAACGTGAAAACGTTGTGCCTGCCGACAAGCTGTTTATTGATATCGGCGCGAAGAATAAGACTGATGCGCAGAAGTATGTCAGCTTGGGTGACTATGTCACATTTGACACGGAGTTTAAAATACTCGGCGATAATATAAAAGGCAAGGCTCTTGACAGGAGCGGCGCTTGCCGCGCGCTTATAAAGGCTCTTGAAAACGAATATGACTGCGATATGTACGCATGCTTTCTTGTACAGCATGAGGTCGGCGCGAGAGGCGCGAAAATTGCGGCGCACCGTCTGAATGCCGACGCGGTGATTACAGTATCAACTGCCGATACAACAGATATGCACGGCTGCGAAGATGAAAACAGCGGCTGCAAAATCGGCGGCGGTGTTGTTATAAATTATGCCGATAAAGGTGTTATTGCGGATAAGGAGCTTACGGACAGTATGATAAAATCGGCGAAGAAAGCGAAGATAAAAATGCAGATAAAGGTTCTTGGGCAATGGAGCGGTGATGCCGGCGCAATGCAGACTAACGGTTTTGCCGTAAAATGCCTGAGCGCCGCTTTACCGTGCAGATATTCCCATTCGCCTGTTTCGATTATGTCGCTTGACGATATAAAGAACACTGCAGGCTATATAAGTTTATTTTTGAATAAAATCGGAGATATGATATAATGGATACGTTAAAGATACTTGAAAAAATGACACAGATAAACAGCCCGTCAGGCTGTGAGGGCGAGATAAGAGATTATATCTCATCACAGATAGGAAAATACTGCGATGAGGTGTCGGTTGACGCTATGGGTAATTTGATAGCGCATAAGAAAGGCAGCGGCAAAAAGATAATGTTTGCCGCGCATATGGACGAAATCGGTATTATTGCGACGGATATAGACGATAAGGGATTTATACATTTTTCATCAATAGGCGGTCTTAATCTGCCCAATCTTGTAAACCTTCGCGTACGTTTCGCAAACGGTGTTGAGGGCGTTATTGGCGCAAAGGAGGAAGCCTTCAAGGAAAAGGCGTCGCTTGATAAATTATATATTGATATCGGCTGCGGCGGTAAAAAAGAGACGGAGAAAATTATATCTGTCGGCGACAGCGCCGTATTTGTCGGAGGCTTTGCGCAAAATGGCGATAGGATTATATCCAAGGCGCTTGATAACAGAGCCGGCTGCGCTGTCATAATGAAAGCAATGAGCGAGATTGGGGAAACCGATAATGACTTGTATTTTGTTTTCACAGTACAGGAGGAGGTCGGACTGCGCGGCGCAAAAACTGCCGCGTTTGATATACAGCCTGATATTGCTGTTGCGGTTGACGTTACAGATACAGGTGATACGCCTGACGCGCCGGCTATGGCAGTTGAACTGGGTAAGGGTACGGCAATAAAGGTTATGGACCGCTCGGTAATATGCGATGCTGATGTGCGTACAAAAATGATTGAAACAGCAAAGGAAAACAGGATACCGTATCAGCTTGAAATAATGACAGACGGCGGCACAGATGCCGGCGCTATACATCTTACGCGCGCCGGAGTAAAGACAGGCGGAATATCTGTTCCGACAAGATATATTCATTCACCGTCTGAAATGGCAAGCATAAAGGATATTGAGGAATCTGCCGGTCTTATGTATAATCTGGCAACAGCAAAGTGGTAAACGGAGGTTAATTTATGGCAACATGGGGAGTGCATTTGCGTATTGCGGGAATGTTTCTTGACAAAATCGATAAAAAGCATCAGAGAGAGTTTATAATAGGCAGTGTCGCGCCGGATTGCGGATACGGCAAAAAAGACAGCTTTGGCGAGTTTGACCCGCCGCCGCAGGTTACGCACTGGTCGCCGAGCGGTATGAAACGCGACTGTCGTTATAAGGATTTCTATAATACTTATATGACCGGTGAAAAAGATGATGATTATTGGTTTTATCTTGGATACTATATTCATCTTATGACTGATATAATGTGGTCGGTTACAATGTATATGCCGACACGTATAAAATACAAAGAGGAATATGAAAAAAATCCGGAGTTTCTGCGTGTTATAAAAAAGGACTGGAATGATATAGACGTGGATTATCTGAGAAAATGTATAACGCATCCTGTTTATGATGTTATAAAAGGCGCCGGTGAGGTCAAAGATTATCTCGCGTATTACGAAAACGGACAGCTTACCAAACAAATTAAGTTTATCGCGGATTATTATACGAATTACGGCGATATAGAAAAACGCGAGTACATATACACCACAGAGGCGCAGATAGAAAATTTTATTGTGTGCGCGTATGAGCTTTTGAGCATGATTGCGGAAGAAGAAAATCTCATCTGATGCCGGCAATTTTAAAGAGAGTCAAAAACTCTCTTTTTTGTTTTATTATAAAAAATTTGAAAGGTTTTTTGTATAAAAAAAGGGTTTTCGGTATTAAATGTTGTATTATAAAAGCGTTGTGGTATTTTCTGATTAAAAAATTGTTATAAAATAAAAAAATGGGGTAAATATAAACTGTGTTTGCTGTAATATGTAATGGAATATAATGCAATACAGGTATATTTTTCTTTGCAATGTGCGAAAATAATATCACAAAGGGAGGTGACGGTGTATGCCGGGACGTATTTCAGACGATATGATTTCAAAAATATGCGATGAAAACGACATAATTGACTACGTATCGCAATACGTGCAGCTTAAAAAGTCCGGAAGGGATTACAGCGGTCTTTGCCCGTTCCATCATGAAAAAACGCCGTCATTTCATGTAAGCCGGGAAAAACAGCTTTTCCACTGCTTCGGCTGCGGCGCAAGCGGTAATCTTGTACAGTTCGTTATGCGCGCGGAAAATCTTGATTTTGTAGACGCGCTTCATCAGCTTGCCGACAGGGCAGGTATTATTATACCTGAAGATGACGGGAATTTCAGCGATGAATCGCATGAAAAGAAAAAACGCATATATGCGATGAACAAATACGCGGCGAGATTTTTCTATAATTGCTTAAAGGACAAGTCCGCAGGTGAAAAAGCGCGTCAATATTTTTCAAAGCGAAACATACAATGGAAAACGATAACGGTTTACGGACTTGGTTATGCGCCGGACGGACGGGATATGCTTTTAAAGCACCTTACATCGAAAGAATTTTCCGTGGAGGAAATTGTTGAGGCGGGACTTGCGGTAAGCCGTGAAGGCAGAATATATGATAAATTCCGTGACAGGGTAATGTTCCCGATTATAGATGTGCGAGGGAATGTTATAGGATTTGGCGGACGCGTTATGCATAATGATAAAGAGGTAAACGGATATAAAATCCCCAAATATCTTAATTCGCCCGAAACGCCTGTTTTTGACAAGGGACGCAATTTGTTTTCCCTAAACCTTGCAAAAAATGCAAAGACAACGGATATAATTCTGTGTGAGGGGTATATGGATGTCATATCGGTATATCAGGCAGGTATACCGAACATTGTCGCGACACTCGGTACCGCGATTACCGATAAGCAGGCAAAGCTGATGATGCGCTACGCAAATGAAATACTTATCTGTTATGACAGTGACGAGGCGGGCACAAAGGCGGCATTACGGGCAATAGATATAATAAATGACGTTGGGGGACGTTCAAGAGTTATACGGCTCAAAAACGCAAAAGACCCCGATGAGTACATAAATAAGAATGGAATCGAGAAGTTTAAGGAGACGGTCAGAAAGGCAATGCCGGCAACTGAATTCAAGATTTCGCTTATTAAAAAAAAGTATGATATAAACAGCACTGACGGAAAAATACTTTTTATTGATGAAGTGGTGAATGTCTTTACAACATTAAAGGATGCGGTCGAGGTTGACGCGTATATAACCAAAGTGGCGGAGGATACAGGTATAAGCCGTGACGCAATACTGAGTAAATATCGTGAGAAAACCGCAAAGAACAGCTACCGGCGGATTTCCGATAAGACGGAATATCAGAAAAAGACTGAACAGCGTAAAAAAAATACCATACGCGAAGAAAATGTTTCAAATAGCCTGATAGAGGCTGAAAAACGTCTTTTGGGGCTTATTTCGCAAAATAAAAAGCTGTATAAAATAGCCGCCGCAAAGATGGAAGCGGAGGATTTTTCAACTGAGGTTTACAGGAAGCTGGCAAAAGCTATGTATGAAAGCTATAACAATGATATTTCGCCTGAGCCGGCGATGATTTTAAATTCATTTTCCGGTGATGAGCTGAGCGCAGCGTCAGAGGTTTTTTATAATCCGGAAGTTTACAGCGGTGACGAAGCAACGGTCACAGAGCTTTTATATACAATTAAGTTGGAGAAACTGGATATACGTATAAATTCGGAATCCGGCGCGGCAGAACTTGCCAAACTCTTTAAGGAACGCGAACAGCTGCTTGAAGAAAAAAATACTTGGGAGGAATAATATAATGCTTGAGAAGAAAAAGGCTATAAAAAATGAGCTTATTGAAAAGGGTAATAAGAGAGGGGTTCTTGCCTTTAAGGAGATTACCGATGCTTTTGAGAAAATTGAAATAGAGCCGGATGAGCTTGAACAGCTTTACGACAAGTTTGAAAAAGAAGGCATTGAGCTTGTCGAGGATATGGACAAGGAGCTTGAGGAAATTGAGGTTTCAAAAGAAGAACTTGAGGATTTGTCTGTTCCGGAAGGTATTAATATTGACGACCATGTAAAAATGTATCTTAAAGAAATAGGCAAGGTAAACCTTCTTACAGCCGAGGAGGAAATGTCGCTCGCAAAGAGAATGGCTGACGGTGAAATGGCTAAGGCTCAGATAGAAGAAATGGGCGAGGATATTGACGGGGACACAAAAGAGCAGCTTGACTTCCTTATTGCGGACGGTGAAAAAGCAAAGAAAAATCTTGCGGAGGCAAACCTTCGCCTTGTTGTAAGTATCGCAAAGCGTTATGTCGGACGCGGCATGCTTTTTCTTGACCTTATTCAGGAAGGCAATCTTGGTCTTATCAAGGCTGTTGATAAGTTCGACTATACAAAGGGATATAAATTCTCAACATATGCGACCTGGTGGATAAGACAGGCTATAACACGCGCAATTGCCGATCAGGCAAGAACTATCAGAATACCGGTACACATGGTTGAAACAATAAATAAACTTGTCCGCGTATCGCGTCAGCTTGTTCAGGAGCTTGGACGCGAGCCTACTCCTGAGGAATTGGCAAAGGAGCTTAATATGCCTGTTGAAAAGGTACGTGAGATTTCAAAGATTTCACAGGAGCCTGTTTCTCTTGAAACACCTATCGGTGAAGAGGAGGACAGCCATCTTGGCGACTTTATCCCTGATGATGACGCTCCCGCTCCTTCCGAGGCGGCAAGCTTTGTTCTGCTTAAAGAGCAGCTTAGTGACGTTTTGAAAACTCTTACACCGAGAGAGGCTAAGGTTTTAAGACTGCGTTTCGGTCTTGATGACGGACGGGCAAGAACGCTTGAAGAAGTGGGCAAGGAATTTGCCGTTACGCGCGAGAGAATAAGACAGATTGAGGCAAAGGCTCTCAGGAAGCTGCGCCATCCGAGCAGAAGCAAAAAGCTCAAGGACTTTTTGGACTGATAATATACACTAAAAAGCAATATCACGGGATATTGCTTTTTGCGGATAAGGAGCAATAAAATGAACTGGATAAAGGTATCAATATACACAACATCGGAAGGCATAGAGCCTGTAAGCGGCAGACTTTATCAGCTTGGAATAACAGGTCTTGAAATTGAGGATGAAAAGGATTTCAAGGACTTTCTGGAAAACAACAAGCAATACTGGGACTATGTTGATGAAGATTTAGTCAAGAAAATGGAAGGCGAAACACAGGTTAAGACATATGTAAGCGATGACTCAGCCGGACATGATTTGCTTCTGGCTATAAAGTCAACGCTTGCAGAGCTTAAATCGCTTGATGAAAACAATGAATTCGGCAGACTTGAATTTGAAGTTGATAATATGACGGAAGAGGATTGGGCGAATAACTGGCGTCAGTATTTTCACCCTATTGAAATCGGTGAAAAACTCTTGATAAAGCCGGAATGGGAGGAGCTTACAGAGCCTACTGACAGAATTGTTTTCAATATTGAACCGGGAATGAGTTTCGGAACAGGCTCGCATTACACAACACAGCTTTGTCTTGAAGCGCTTGAACAGTACATAAAGCCGGGTGTTAAAATGCTTGACTTGGGCTGCGGAAGCGGTATTTTATCTATAATTTCACTTCTTCTGGGCGCGGATGAGGCTGTTGCTGTTGACATAGATCCCAATGCCGTTGACACGGCATATCAGAATGCCGATCGCAATGGCGTTGACAAATCGAAATACAAGGCGCTTGCCGGCAATATTATTACTGACGCGGATATTCAGAGTGAAATTTCAAAGAACAAGTATGAGGTCGTTGCCGCGAATATCGTTGCGGACGTTATAATCGGTCTTGCCCCGAAGGCTAAGGAATACATGCAAGAGGGCGGCGTGTTCATCACATCGGGTATTATTGAGGACAGACTTGAGGATGTAAAGGCGGCGCTTTTGGAAAATGGTTTTGAAATTGTTGCTGTAAATCAGCGGAAGGACTGGGCATCTGTAATTTGCAGATAACGAGGTATTCATATAATGACTAAGATTAGGGATAACATATTTAATGTTGGCACAGACGGTAACAATTCGTATCTTATAACAGGCGAGAAAAATGTGCTTATTGATACAGTATGCGAAAGCCTGGCTGATGAGCTTATAAAGAATATTAATGAAATATTGCCTGTAGGCGGCATTGATTATATTGTATGCAACCACACCGAGCCTGACAAATCCGGCGCGGTAAAAAGACTTATCATGATAAATCCGGATATTGAGATTATCGGCACAATAGCCGCAATGCGTAACCTGAAGGAAATTACAAACAGCGGCATAAACGAGCACATTGCAAAAGAGGGCGCGGTTATTGAAATAGGCAAGGGGATTTCGCTTAAATTCTGTATCGTACCGAATCTTAATTGGCCCGATACAATGGTTACATATGAAATGCGGAATAAAATACTGTTTTCATGTGATATATTCAGCGCCGAGAACGGTACGCGGAAGGAATACTATGACAAGTATTTTATGCCGTATAGGACTTTTGCGAAAAAGGCAATGGAAAAGATATCGGCATTTGATATAAGTCTTATTTGTACAGGCAGGGGACACATAATCGACAGCGGTATTAATGAAATAATTTCTGACTATACAAAGTGGAGCGAGGAAACAAAAAATCATAAAACGGTAATAGTTTATGCGTCACGCTATGGCGCGACTGCCGATATGGCGGATGTTATAAAAAATACACTTGAAGAAGAAAGCGTTGCCGCCGAATGTTATGATGCGCGTAATTGCGATAAAAATGCTGTCATGGATGCGGTAAATAATGCGGATGCGCTTGTATTCGGCACACCGACAATAAACCGTAATGCGGATAAGGCTGTGTGGGATATCGTCACATCACTCGACAGCATAACATTGCGTGAAAAACCATGTATGGTATTTGGTTCATACGGTTGGGGCGGCGAAGGTACCGCTCTTTTGTATAATTATCTTGCACAGGTTAAGATAAGACCGTTTGAAAAACCGTATGTAAGCCTGTTTTCAATGTCAGAGGATAAGAAACAAGAGCTTATAAATTATACAAAACGTTTTTCAAAAATAATTTATAATTAAAATTAAAATTTCTATTGATTTATTTAGTAAAATGTTATAGAATAGATTGTAATAAAGTGAATTGACAGGAGGAAAAATAATGAGCAGTATAAAATTTGATTATTCAAAAGCGCTTCCGTTCGTTGGAAAGCATGAAATTGACAACATGGCTGCGTATGTCAGGGAAGCGCATAATATGATTCATAATAAAACAGGCGCGGGAAATGATTTTCTTGGCTGGGTCAATCTTCCTACTGACTATGATAAGGAAGAATTCGCGAGAATCAAAAAGGCGGCTGAAAAAATCCGCTCGGATTCGGATGTCCTTGTAGTAATCGGCATCGGCGGCTCGTACCTCGGCGCAAGAGCCGCTGTGGAGATGCTTCAGCATTCGTTCTACAATGCGCTTGATAAGGATAAGAGAAAAGGACCTGCCGTTTTCTTTGCGGGAAACAATATCAGCTCAACATATATGGCAGACTTGCTTGAAGCAGTTGAGGGCAAGGATATTTCAGTAAATGTAATCTCAAAATCCGGCACGACAACCGAACCGGCTATTGCTTTCCGTATATTTAAGGAATTGCTTGAAAAGAAGTACGGCAAGGAAGAAGCCGCAAAAAGAATTTACGCGACAACAGACAAGGCGCGCGGCGCTCTTAAAACCCTTGCCGATTCAGAAGGTTATCAGACATTCGTGGTTCCCGACGATGTTGGCGGAAGATACTCGGTTCTTACCGCAGTCGGTCTTTTGCCGATCGCGGCAGCCGGAATTGATATCGACGCTATGATGAGGGGCGCAAAAGAAGCTCAGGATGAGTATGCAAATCCGGACCTTGCTCAAAACCAATGCTATCAGTATGCGGCTGTCAGAAATGCTCTTTCAAGAAAGGGCAAAACTATTGAAATGATAATTAACTATGAGCCGGCGCTTCACTATTTCGGTGAATGGTGGAAGCAGCTTTACGGCGAAAGCGAAGGTAAGGATAATAAGGGTATATTCCCGGCAGCGGCAGACTTTTCAAGCGATTTACATTCGATGGGACAGTATATTCAGCAGGGACAGAGAATGTTGTTTGAAACAGCGCTTCTTGTTGAAAATCCGAGAAAGAATATCGAAATTCCTTCAACAGAGGACAATATTGACGGTTTGAACTTCCTTGCCGGCAAGACGATTGACTTCGTAAATTCAAAGGCTGCGCAGGGTACAGCCCTCGCGCATACAGACGGACAGGTGCCGAATCTTGTTGTTTCAATTCCGGCGCTTGACGCGTATAACTTCGGTAAACTTGTATACTTCTTCGAAAAGGCTTGCGGAATTTCAGGTTATCTTCTTGGAGTTAATCCGTTTGATCAGCCGGGTGTTGAAGCGTACAAAAAGAATATGTTTGCTCTTCTTGGCAAGCCGGGCTATGAGGATGCAAAGGCGGCTCTTGAAGAAAGACTTGCTAAATAAGTAACTAAAGAGGGTAAAATCTCAAAAAATAAATTATTATAAAGGAGAAACTGAACAATGATTGAACTTCTAATTGGAAAAAAAGGCACAGGCAAGACAAAGGCTCTTCTTGACAAAGTAAACACCGCTCTTTCAGTTGCAAAGGGTAATGTAGTTTATATCGCGAGCAGTGACGAAAATATGCTTGCGGTTAATTCAAAGGTAAGAATGGCTAACACGGCGGAGTTTGATATTAGGTCATATAATGAATTTCTTGGCTTCATCTGCGGTATTGTAAGCCGTGACTATGATATTACCAATGTATTTGTCGACGGTATCTTCAAGATTATCGGCTCAACTGAGCTTGAAGGATTTGAGGAGTTTCTTGAAAGACTTGAGATTATGGGCAACAAGATGAATATTTCATTTGTAATTTCCGTCAGCATAGATGCTGAAACAGCACCGGATTACATAAAGAAATTAGCGTAAAATTTTTAAGGCGCCTGCATGAGAATTGGTCTTTGCCATATCCGTGCAGGCATGATTTAATTGGAGGTTAAATACATGCAATATCAAAGTACGAGGGATAAGAGTATTTCAGTAAGCTCTGCCGAGGCTATAAAGACAGGACTTAGCGCAGAGGGAGGTCTGTTCGTACCTGAAAGCTTTCCTTCGGTAAGCTTGGAGGAAATAAAGTCACTTGCGGCAAAGTCGTATAACGAACGCGCTTATTTTGTACTGAGCAAGTTCCTTACGGATTTTACCGACGAGGAGCTTAATAAGTGCATAAACAGCGCATATACAAAGGAAAAGTTTGAAACTGACAGTATTGCTCCTATATATAAACTTAACGATACTACATATTTCCTTGAATTGTGGCATGGTCCCACATGTGCTTTTAAGGATATGGCGCTTCAGATTCTGCCGCATCTTCTCACAACTTCTATGAAGAAAACAAACGAGGATAAGGAAATAGTTATTCTTGTCGCGACATCAGGAGATACGGGCAAGGCTGCTCTTGAAGGCTTCAAGGATGTTGACGGAACAAGAATTATTGTATTCTATCCTGATAACGGCGTAAGTGAAATCCAGAAGCTTCAGATGGTTACTCAGGAAGGTAACAACGTAAGCGTTGCCGCTGTCAGGGGTAATTTTGACGATGCTCAGAACGGTGTCAAGAAAATATTTACTGACGTTGAATACAAGAATCTTCTTGAAAGAAATCATTTCAAACTTTCTTCTGCCAATTCAATTAACTGGGGCAGACTTGTTCCGCAAATCGTGTATTATTTCTCGGCATATGCGGAGTTAATAAAGAATAATGAAATCGAAGCAGGCGACAAAATCAACGTTGTTGTTCCGACCGGTAACTTCGGTAATATTCTTGCGTCTTACTATGCGAAGAAAATGGGACTTCCTGTAAATAAATTCGTCTGCGCGTCAAACGAGAATAATGTTCTTACTGAATTCATCAATACAGGTGTATATAATAAAAATAGAGATTTCCACACAACAATCTCACCATCTATGGATATACTTATTTCAAGCAACCTTGAAAGATTCCTGTTCGACCTTACAGGCGGTGATGACAAGATTATTGCTGATTGGATGAACAAACTCAGCACAGAAGGCTCATATAAAATCACTGATGATGTAAAGGCAAAGATGCAAAGTATGTTCTGCGCTGATTGTTGTAATGACAGCGAGACAATGGCTACAATTAAGAAGTGCGCGTCGGAATACGATTATGTTATTGACACTCACACTGCTGTTGCAAAAGCTGTATATGACAAATATGTCTCAGAAACAGGCGATACAACAAAGACAATTATTGCCTCAACAGCAAGTCCTTTTAAGTTTAACCAGAGTGTTCTTATCGCGCTTGAGGATCATACCGCTGTCATTGGCAAGGACGAGTTTACCCTTCTTAATGAGCTTGCGCGGAAGAGCAATATGAAGATTCCGAAGTCTTTGTATGAACTAAAGGATAAGTCGATTGTATTTGACCTTACATTTGACAAGGACGATATGCAGCAGATTGTAAGCGATTTTCTTATGGTTGAATAATAAATAGTGAAGGTGTAACAACGTTACACCTTTATTTGTGATTGGGGAGGGTTTTATGAAATCTGTAAATGATACAAAAAACGCTATTATAAATGGCGAATATAATGATAAATTGAAGTATCTTTACGCGTGTGACGACAGTAATGTAAAGTATTATGCCGACAGATACATAGACGTAATCGACAGCTTTGAGGAAACATTCGGCAAAGCTCGTGATATTGCGTTGTTTTCAGCGCCGGGGCGTACTGAAATAGGCGGTAACCATACAGACCATCAGCATGGCTGCGTATTAGCGGGAAGCGTAAATCTTGACGTTATAGCCGCGGCGCGTCCTAACGGTACAAATACCGTCCGAATTCAGTCAAGAAATTATAAGATGGACGTTATTGACCTTGATGACCTTGAAATACACAAGGAACAGTTTGATAAGGCTATCGCGCTTATAAGAGGAGTTATAAAGAGGTTTGTTGACTTGGGTTATGATGTTGAAGGCTTTGACGCGTACACAACATCAAATGTGCTCAAAGGTTCAGGTCTTTCATCATCAGCAGCTTTTGAAGTGCTTGTCGGCACTATTATAAACGGACTGTTTGCAAATACTGAAGTAAGTCCGATTGAAATTGCAAAATTCGGTCAGTATGCGGAAAATGTGTACTATAACAAACCAAGCGGTCTTATGGATCAGATGGCATCATCGGTTGGTTCAGTTGTTGCAATTGATTTTAAGAGTGTGGAAGAACCGGCTGTAAATAAGGTTGAATTTGACCTGAACAAGCACGGGCATGCGCTTTGCATAATTGATTCCGGCGCAGACCATGCGGAGCTTACAGACGAATATGCCGCTGTTCCGGCTGATATGAAGGAGGTTGCCGGCTTTTTCGGTAAGGATTATCTGCGTGAAGTGGACAAGGATGAATTCTATGCGAATATAAAAAATATCCGTGAAAAGATTAATAATGACAGGGCAGTGCTGCGCGCGATTCATTTCTTTGATGAAAATGAACGCGTGCAAAAGGAAGTTGAAGCGCTGAAAAACGATGATTTTGAGCAATTCAGAGCATTGGTTAAGGAATCGGGACATTCATCATATATGTATTTGCAGAATGTATTTGCTCCGAGTATGCCAAAGGCGCAGGCGGTTTCGCTTACTATTGCGCTTTGTGACCGGATTCTTGGCGACAGAGGCGCCTACAGAGTACATGGCGGCGGCTTTGCCGGAACTGTGCAGGCGTTTGTGCCTTTCGATATGCTTGATGAATTCAAGAACAAAATTGAAGCGGTATTGGGTGACGGCATGTGTCATGTGCTGTCAATAAGACCTGTCGGCGGATATGAATTAAAGTAAACAATGATATTTGGAGCTGTAAGAATTGCTTACGGCTCTTTTTTTGTGCTTTTATGTCGATATCTTTTTTTTATTCGACAACCGACTTTGACATTTTTCTCATACAGCGAGGAGTATAATACTTTTGAGAGGTGAGAGAAATGGTTATATATGCGGATGTAATATTTTTAATTAACTTCATATCCGCGTATGTCATGCTGTATCTTCTCGGTAAATTTATAAACAAGGTAAGATTAAGAAAAATACGTGTCATTGCCGCGTCGGTTATAGGCGCGGCAAGCGCTGTGATTGTGTTTATATATGAATTTCCTATGGCGATTTCATATATAATACGGATATTTTCGGTAATTTTGATGGTATTCACAGCATTTTTCGAGCAGCGAAAACAACTTGTAAATCAGCTTTTATGGCTTACAATGATGTCCGGCATGATGATATTTTCTATGATACTTCTTGCTATTTTTGCCGGAAGCACAATGAATGTTGCGGTCAAGTCAGGCGTTGTATATTTTGATATACCGCAAAAGCTTTTTCTTGCGATGTTTGTAATATCATATTTTGTAATGATTTTCTTTATAAAGGTGTTTAAAAACAGAAAAAACAAAAAATACTATGTAATGTCGGTGACACATAACGACAGGACAATCACAGTTCCGGCATTATTCGACAGCGGAAATCTCCTAAAAGAGCCGGTCACAGGGAAGTACGTGAGTATAGTTGAATGGGGAGAAGTGAAAAAATTGTTTGACGCCGATTATGATTTTTCGCAATTACAAAGTCATGCGGAGGATATGAAGCTGTGGGTAGTGCCGTTCAATTCGCTCGGTATGCGGTCCGGTATGCTTTTTGCTTTTATTGCCGACAGTGTCGCGATTCCGGAGGAAAAAAAGGTTATAGATAAGACTTTTATAGGGATTTACGGAAACAGTCTTTCAAAAAATAAAGAATATCATGCACTGATTAACGCAGGGCTTTTGTGAAGGGAGTTTATATAAATGGAGTTATTAAGAAAAATCAGTAAAAAGTTTGCGGTAATAGGCACAAATCCGCTTAAATGTGACGATGTTTTCTACATAGGCGGCAGTGATACACTTCCGCCGCCGCTTAAAAAGGAGGAGGAAAGCGAACTTATTGCCAGACTTGCCGAGGGTGATATGTCGGTTAAATCCACACTTATTGAAAGAAATCTCAGACTTGTGGTATATATTGCGCGTAAGTTTGAGAACACGGGGATTTATGTTGAGGACTTAATTTCAATCGGCACAATCGGACTTATAAAGGCAATCAATACCTTTAATCCGACAAAAAATATCAAACTTGCAACTTACGCGTCACGCTGTATAGAAAACGAAATACTGATGTACCTGAGAAAGAACTCCAATATGCGCAGCGAGGTGTCAATCGACGAGCCGCTCAACGTGGACTGGGACGGAAACGAACTTCTTCTCTCTGATATCCTTGGTACAGATAATGATGTGATATGCAAGAATATAGAGGATGAGGTTGACAAGACACTTCTTGCAGACGCGCTTGAAAAGCTGTCGGGACGGGAACAGCAGATAATGCGTATGCGTTTTGGACTGGGAAGCGAGAAAGAAAAGACACAGAAAGAGGTTGCCGATATACTCGGAATATCGCAGTCATATATATCCAGACTTGAAAAGAGAATAATTGGCAGACTGAAGAAGGAAATAGCGAAAATGTGCTGATTACATAATAAATTGTCATATCCTGTACATAGCCGTTTGCATTGTCAGGCGGTTTTATCAAGGAGGAAACAGATATGACAAACAAAGTAGAAATATGCGGGGTGAATACTTCTAAGCTTCCTGTGCTTTCAAGAGAAGAAAAGGACGCTTTGTTTCTGAAAATAAAAGCGGGGGATATGAAAGCGCGCGAAACCTTTGTGCAAGGTAATCTCCGTCTTGTTCTGAGCGTTATTCAGAGATTCAATAATCGCGGCGAAAATGTCGACGACCTTTTTCAGGTTGGCTGTATCGGTCTT
Source organism: uncultured Clostridium sp. (assembly GCA_964634915.1). Lineage (GTDB taxonomy): Bacteria > Bacillota > Clostridia > UBA1381 > UBA1381 > Hominilimicola. The sequence continues at coordinate 18,445 of CAZWLT010000002.1, forward strand.
ATAAAGGCTATTGATAATTTTGATTTGAGCCAGAACGTACAGTTTTCCACCTATGCCGTACCGATGATTATAGGTGAAATCCGCCGTTATTTGCGTGACAATAATTCAATACGTGTCAGCCGTTCTCTAAAGGATATTGCGTACAAGGCGATGCACGTAAAAGAAAAATTGGTGAATGCAAATTCAAAGGAACCCACAATATCCGAAATTGCGAAGGAGCTGGATTTGCCGAAGGAAGATGTTGTATTCGCGCTTGACGCAATCGCGGACCCCGTATCGCTTTTCGAGCCGATATATCACGACGGCGGCGAGGCGATTTATGTGATGGATCAGGTTAAGGATACAAAAAATTCAGATGAAAACTGGCTTGAGAGTATTGCGCTGAGCGAAGCGATGAAACATCTTGACGAAAGGGAAAAGCACATACTGAATCTGAGGTTTTTTCAGAGCCGTACGCAGATGGAAGTGGCGGAAGAAATAGGAATTTCACAGGCACAGGTATCAAGACTTGAAAAAAGCGCGTTGAAACAGCTTCGAAAATATATATAATGTAAAAAAATCACAAAATAATGTCAAAAAAAATCAATGTCACTCTTGCATTTTTGTTGGTTTTAATGTATAATAAACATATATGTTGTGTGTATATTTAGAATTAGATTAAGTGGAGGAATGAAAATGATTAGCAAGGCATTTCAGAATATAGTAAATCAGATGTCAGACGTATTCCCGAAAAAATTCGGTATAGTTGACTCGCACGGACTTATACTGGCAAATAACGGCTGCGAACCGAGCGGCGATATTATTGAAAATCTGGTTTTTGCCGCAACAAACAGCGACAAACTTCTTTTCAAGGACGGTTATACCGTACGCTCAATGTCAAACAAGCCTTACGCGGAATATGTTGTATTCGTTGAGGGCACTGATGAGATATCAAAATACTGCTGTAATTCTATTGTCATTGCCGCAAATAATGTACGTTATTATTACGACGAGAAGTACGACAAGAACAACTTTATGCAAAATATTATTTTTGATAATCTTCTTTCATTTGACCTTCATCAGAAGGCAAGAGAGCTTCATGTTGATATAGACACTCCGAGAGCCGTGTTCTATATAAAGGTGCTTGACGAGGGAGAGAACGGAATCTATGATGTACTCCGTAACATGTTCCCTGACAAGGAAAAGGATTTTATTATCAATATTGACACGTCAAACATCGTTCTTATAAAGGAACTTAAAGAAGTGGAAACTTCTGAAAAGCTTGAAGAAACTGCGCAGGCTATTGTTGATACGGTAAGCGCGGAATCAATGCTTACAGTATGCGTCGGACTCAGCACGGTTGCGCTTAATATTGACCAGATTAATAATGCCTATAAGGAGGCGCAGATTGCTCTTGAGGTTGGTAAGGTGTTTGATGAAGAAAAGTATATCTTAAATTATGACAGCCTTGGAATCGGCAGATTAATATATCAGCTTCCGATAAAGCTCTGCGAACTGTTCTTGCAGGAAGTATTCAAAAAGGGTGACATTTCCACACTTGATGATGAAACAATCCTTACAATAAACAAGTTCTTTGAGAACGACCTGAATGTCAGCGAAACATCAAGACAGCTTTTTGTTCATAGAAATACCCTTGTATACAGACTTGAAAAGATTTACAAACTTACGGGACTTGACCTGAGAAAATTTGATCAGGCTATCGTATTCAAGGTAGCGATGATGGTTCATAAATATCTTGAATCCAACTCTATGAAAATATGATAACAGGGGGA
>CAZWLT010000002.1:20316-45438 GCA_964634915.1 uncultured Clostridium sp.
TGATGGTTCATAAATATCTTGAATCCAACTCTATGAAAATATGATAACAGGGGGATAATTCCCCCTATATTTTTTTGAAGGTGATTTTTAATGAGCGGTAAGAAGAAAATTGTCATTGCGGTGCTTATAACGGCGGTTGTAACTGCGTTTTTGTCATGCGGAATTACTTTGTTTGCAACGAAAATATCTGTTTATTTTCCGACAGCTGACGAGGACAAAGCATTTATTAATAAAATGCAGTATATAGATAATATTTTAAGCAAGAAATATCTGTATGACTATGATAAAGCCGATTTGCGCGAAAAGGCAATACAATCATACGTTGAAGAACTTGGCGAGCCATATACTCATTATTATACTCCGGCGGAATTTTCATCGTATATGGATAATATTCAGGACGGATATGTGGGAATTGGTATTATAGTTGGAGTAAATGAAAATAATCAGATTGAGGTTGTCGCGCCGTTTGAGGGCAGTCCGGCATTTGAGGCAGGGATTGTGCCGGGTGATGTTTTAAAGGCCGTTGAGGGTGTCGATTACGCCGGTGACAAGCTGACCGAGGCTGTTGATATGATAAAGAACGGCAAGGAGGGTACAACTGTTAATATAACAATACTCAGAAACGGAAGTGAAGAAATCAATCTGACCGTTGAAAGACGCGATATTTCATCGGATTCCGTAAAGGCACAGATGCTTGATGATAATATCGGTTATATACGTGTTTCCGCGTTCAATATGGAATCGCAAAACGGCGAACACAGCACGTCAACCGAATTTGAAAAGTGTTATAATGAGCTTACCGAAAATGGCATGGAAAAACTTATTATTGACCTGCGTGATAATCCCGGCGGCGTACTGACCGAAGCGTGTACTATGGCTGATAAATTTATTCCGGAGGGTGTTATAACATATACAGAGGACAAAAACGGCGAACGCAAGGACTATAATTCAAAAGAGGGATGTGTGGATATTCCTGTAGTAATTCTTATAAATGAAAACAGCGCAAGCGCGTCAGAAGTGTTTACCGGCGCGCTCAAGGACTATGGCAAGGCAACCGTTGTCGGAGAAAAGAGCTATGGAAAAGGGATAGTACAAGATGTGTATACACTCTATGACGGCAGCGGCATTTCGTTTACGTCGGCAAGGTATTTTACCCCGAACGGCACATGTATACATGAAATTGGTATTGAACCGGATGTTGTTGTTGAAATGCCTGAGGAATACAAAAATGTTTACGCGTCAATGGTTGAGCGTGACAAGGACGCGCAGCTGCAGAAGGCAATCGAAATAATCATGGGGAAGTAATCGTTTCTTTATTTGCGGAAGGAGTTAAAGTTAATGATATCGATAAAAAAGTGGCCGTGGGTATTGCTTGGAACAATACTGTCGATGGCTTTATGGACTTTTATAAGTATAAATACCGATGTTTTTGAAAGCGAAGATACATTTCAGTATTTCACATATCTGACATCATATATACTTGTAATAGGCTTTTGGGGATTGGTTGTTTTAAAACTTGATATTTCCGAAAAGCTGCATAAAACAATAGGAATTGCAATGTTTTCGCTCACTCCGTTTTTCTGCATGCAGATTGCGATGATTTTGTCGGGCGCTGCCGAGTATTCATTCGGAATATATTTCATCAATATAATGTTCTACATTTCTCTAATGGGAATATTTTTTGCGGCGACACGCAGCTTTAATTGCAGCGCGATTATAACCGTGGCAGTATCTTATGTGTTTAATCTTGCAAGCTTTATTGTCAATGTGCTTCGCGGCACGCCGCTTATTCCGAGTGATTTCCTCGCTATAGGCACAGCGGCGCAGGTTGCGGAGAATTATACATTTGAAATGCGTTATCCGATGATTGCGGCAACAGTTATTGCCGCATTGGTAATTGCGTTGATTGCGAAATTTTGGATAAAGCCTAAATTCAGATTTAAAAATATAATTATGCCGATATCGGGTGTCGCGGTGGCGCTTGTGTTTATGCTGTCGCTTTCCGCTGTTGATTTCTCGGACAGCGGTATGGACGTGTTTGACCAGTATCATGCAAATAACACGCATGGCACTATGTACAGCTTTTATATAAATGTCAGAAAGATGATTTTGCGCAAACCTGACGGATATGATGAAAATAATACCTCAAAGATGCTGTCGTCATATGAAAATCAGAAAGCTGACAATGCGGATTATCCGAACATTATTGTTATCATGAATGAGAGTTTTTCGGATCTTAGCGTTGTCGGTGACTTTAAAACCAATGAAGATTACATGCCGTTTATAAACAGCTTGAAAAAAAATACCATAAAGGGTGAAATGCTTGTTTCGCCGTTCGGCGGATATACGTGTAATACGGAATTCGAATTCCTGACAGGTCTTACAATGGGGCTTCTGCCAAACGGTTCGACACCGTATCTTCAGTATGCGTCAAAATCATATGCTTACTCGCTGCCGTCACATCTCAGGGATAATGGCTATAAAACGGTCGCGCTTCATCCATATTTCGGAAGATGCTGGAACAGACAGAAAGTATATAACCTTATGGGCTTCGACAATTTCATAAGTATCGATAATTTGGATAAGCTGATACCGGAGGATGAATGGGAATATATTAGATATTATTTAAGCGACAAAACCTCATTTAACGGAATAGAGAAGTGTCTTGAAAACAAAAATAACGGCGAAAAATTGTTTATGTTCAATGTCACAATGCAGAATCATGGCGGTTATACATATAACGGTCCCGAATTCCCGACTATAACTATTGAAGATATGCAGGGACACTATAAAGAGGCTGAACAGTATCTGTCGCTTGTGCGTGAAAGTGACGAGGCGTTTAAAGAATTAATTAACTATCTCAAAAATTTTGATGAACATACGATTGTTGTTATGTTCGGCGATCATCAGCCGGCGATTGAACAGGAATTTTACGAAGAGCTTTACGGAAAACCGCTGTCGAAGCTTTCTCTTGAAGAGCTTCAGCAGCGATATAAAGTGCCGTTTGTTATCTGGGCTAATTATGATATAGAAAGTCAGAATGATGTGCTGACAAGTACAAATTACCTGTCAAATATTGTTCTTGACGTTGCCGGTGTGCCAAAGAGCAATCTCTCCAATTTCACTGATGAGGTACGAAAAGAAATACCGCGTATAAACGGAATGGGGTATTATGACGCAAATGGCGTGTGGCACGAAAATGATACTGATAAACCGGATATATTAAAGCGATATAATGATGTTGAATATTTCTCGCTTACAAGCAAAGATAAATAAAACATGCTTTTTTCCGCGTGACCGACACTTGCGTATCATTTTTATTATTCGTTAACAGGGATTGAAATTGTAACTTCAGTACCCTTATGCAGTTCGCTTGCGATTTTGATTTTACCGTTGAAGCTGGATTCAATTGATTGCTTTGCGATGGCAAGACCAAGTCCGGTACCGCCCGTATCGCGTGAGCGCGCTTTGTCAACGCGATAAAATCTGTCAAAGATGTGAGGAAGCTTATCCTCCGCGATACCGATACCGTTGTCAAGAACCTTTATGCAGATATCATTATATACCTTGCTTGAATATACCTCGATTTTGCCGCCTTCGCTTGTATACTTCATGGCATTACTTATAATATTTATAATAGCTCTTTCAAGCACGTCGTGGTCACCGGCAATTATCGGCACATCATTTATCGGGTGATAGGTAAGCGTCTGATTTTTCTTCTTCGCTGTAAGACCCATTCTGTCCACAATAGTTTCAAGCATTTTCCGCACGTCAATCGGTTCCGGCGGTTTGGTAAATGTCTGATTTTCATCAAGCTCGGAAAGCGTCAGAAGGTCGCTTATAATTCTTGCCATTCTGTCCGATTCCGACGCGATAACATCAAGGAAACGCACCTGCAGCTCTCTGTCAACATCGGGCATATCCGCAAGCGTTTCAGAATAAGATTTGATTGTTGTAAGCGGAGTACGCAGTTCATGTGAAACATTCGCAACGAAGTCGCGTCTTGACTGCTCCAGCTTTTCCTGCTTTGTGACATCGTGTATTACAACGATTATGCCGCCGACCTTATTATCAACCTTAAATGTGGCAAAGCTCATGTGCAGATAGTGATTTGATATTTTGATTTCGCGTTCAACACTTCCGTCCGGCTTCATGTAAAGCAAGTCGCCAAGGGTTATGTTCGCGTTTATTTCCTTGAAAAAGCTGTCAAAGCGAATATCATCAAGATATTGACGTTTTAAAAGCTTTTTAGCTTCCGGATTGAAGTGGAGCAGTTTACCCTTCATGTCAAACGCAAGAATACCGTCATTCATGTTCTGCAGAATTGTTTCCACTTTGATTTTTTCACCCATTGCCTGGTCGGATGACTGCTTTCTTGTATGGGCGAGCGATACAAGCGAATTTGTCAGATTACCTATTTCATCTTTTGAATCGGACTTTTGCAATGCTGTAATATCGCCGTCAGCAAGCTTTTTCGCATGAATTGAAAGCTTTTGTATCGGCACGGTGATTGACCTTGATATAAATGTGGCTACGATTGCTGATACAATGATTGATAAAAGAAGCGATACAAAAAGAATGTGAATCATATTGTCTGTAACCGCTTTCTGCTCATGACAGTTATCATTTATATATACAACATATTTTACATCGCTGCCGTTCTTTAACGGGAAGGCATAATCCATATATGAGGAGGTTATGCCTGTTTGTCCGGCTTCCTCGCCGTTCATTGCCGCGTTAAACGTGTCATTCTTTTCTATATTTGCCAGCCCGTTTGATGATTTTAAAATATTGCCTGTCTTTCCGTCCGCGATACAGTAAAATCTGTTTGCGGTGATGCCAAGCGTACCGGAATTTGACGCAAGGATGTCATTAATCATATTTATATTATTTATGGATTCTTCCAAAGCGACAGGATTATCTGAATCCGCGGGAAGTGTCAGCTCGTTTGCCGCGGCAAGCAAATTATTCTTGATTTCCGCTGTGAATACCTTATCAATAGTTTCTGAAAAATCCCTGTGATAGTGGTTGACCGTTCCGATAATGTTAAAACCGCCGATAAAAAGGTTTGTAACAAGTACAAGGGCAATAAATAAAAGAGTGATTTTCCAACGTATACTTTTAAACATAAGATGAATTTCCTTTCTCGTAATATCTTAAAACACCCAAAACAATAACTTGTTTCGGGTGCTTAGCAATCATTATTTATTAAAGTAATAACCTACGCCTCTTTTTGTGATTATATACTTTGGCATACTCGGATCATCTTCAATTTTTTCACGAAGACGTCTTACTGTAACGTCAACTGTACGGACATCACCGTAATACTCGTAACCCCATACGTTTTCAAGCAGCTTTTCGCGTGAGAAAATCTTGTCAGGCTGCATCGCGAGGAATTTCAGAAGTTCAAATTCTCTCAATGTAATATCGATTACCTCGCCGTTCTTTGCAACCTCATAGCGCTCAACATTAATTGTCAAATCACCGGATATGATTGTATTCTGGTTGTCTGCTTTTTCTTCATGGAGAGCGATGACTGCCGCCGCGCTGCGTCTGAGATTTGCTTTGACTCTTGCGGCAAGCTCACGCATTGAATACGGCTTCGTTATATAGTCATCGGCGCCAAGCTCCAGACCGAGAACCTTGTCAACCTCATCTTCGCGGGCTGTAAGCATTATGATTGGCACCTGTGAATGCTCACGCACCTTTTTGCAGACCTCCCAGCCGTCAAGACCGGGGAGCATAACGTCAAGAAGAATAAGGTCGGGGTCTTGTGTAAGCGCCATCTCAAGACCGGTGATTCCGTCAAGCGCAGAAAGCGTTTTATAACCCTCCTTGCCAAGTGAAAAAGTAAGAATGTCATTAATATTCTGTTCGTCTTCAATAACAAGTATTGTTCTGTCCATTTATTTCAATCCTTTCGACACACAATTTAAATCATTATATATTTATTGCAATTATTACATACATTTTATCAGAAATTTACATAGAGTTCAAGTATAATTTGTAAAAAAAGTTAGAAAAACAAAAAAATTTATAAATTTTTTGAATATTTTATCTATGTATAGACAAAATTTTAAAATTGTTATATAATGATACAATAAGTATAAAATATGTAAACGGAGGGAAAGCCGGTGGCAAAGTATATAGAAAAAACAGTGCTTATGGACGCGGCAACCGCAAAACGTGCCGTGAGCCGTATAGCGTATGAGATTGTTGAAAGAAACAGGGGAACGGACAATCTTGTTGTTATAGGTATTCAGACGAAGGGCGTAATGCTTGCGAAGCAGATTATTGACAAAATCAAAGAAATTGAGGGAATATCTCTTCCGCTCGGAAGTCTGGATATAACTTTTTACCGTGATGACCTGACAAGACTAAGCAAACACCCTGTTGTTGCGGGAAATGACATCGCTTTTCCTATTGAGGATAAAAAAATAATACTTGTTGATGATGTGCTGTATTCGGGGAGAACAATCCGTTCGGCAATGGAGGAAATATTTGATATGGGACGTCCCGAAAAGATTGAGCTTGCGGTACTTGTTGACAGAGGCGGACGCGAACTTCCGATACGCGCAGATTATGTGGGACGAGACGCGGCGACTTCGCATAATGAATATATAGATGTACAGTTTAACAATACAGCGCTTGAAAAAGTATCAATATGCAGCAGGGAGGAATAAAAATTATGAAAAAGGATTTGCTTGGACTTAAGGATTTAAGCGCAAAGGAAATAAAGAATATTCTCGATACTGCGGCGACAATGAAGCTGATATTGCGGCAACCGAGTAAGAAAACTCCGCATTTGCAGGGTAAGACGGTTGTTAATCTGTTCTATGAAAACAGTACAAGAACAAGACTTTCATTTGAACTTGCGGCGAAGTACATGAGCGCGAACGCGGCGAACATAACAGCAAGCGGTTCATCTGTGCAAAAGGGCGAAACGCTTATAGACACTGCCGATACCATAAACGCGATGGGTACGGATATACTCGTAATGAGGCACAATATGAGCGGCGCGCCGCATCTTATTGCGCCGCTTGTCAGCGCGTCTGTTATTAATGCCGGTGACGGCATGGACGAGCATCCGACACAGGCGCTTCTGGATATGCTTACAATTAAAGAGAAAAAGGGCAGAATAGGCGGACTCAAGGTTGCGATTATTGGTGACATATACCACAGCAGAGTGGTAAGAAGTAATATATACGGACTTACAAAGCTGGGCGCAAAGGTAAGCGTCGGAGGACCGAGCACGCTTATTCCGGCAGGTATGGAGAAGATGGGCGTCGAGGTCTTTAACAGCATACAGGAGGCTATTATTGACGCGGACGTTGTTATGGGACTTCGTATACAGCTTGAAAGACAAAAGAGCGGTCTTTTCCCGAGTCTTCGTGAATATTACAGATTCTTCGGTGTTGACGACAAGCGTCTGAAATTTGCAAAGCCGGACGCGCTTGTTATGCATCCGGGACCTGTTAATCGCGGAGTTGAATTTTCGACAAGTGTTATTGACGGCGGTCAAAGCGTTATCAATGAACAGGTTACAAGCGGTGTTGCTGTAAGAATGGCGGTTATGTATATATTATCAAGAGGCGGATTTGAAGAATAATAAATCTGAAAAACTGCCCGCCTCAGCGCTTTTTGCAAAGGGCAGTATAAGCATTACGGCACAATTGGCTGCAAAGCGGCAATCCGAACAATTTTTTTCAGCCTTAGTTTGAGGAAGGAGTAAAAGTTTACAATGAAATTATTTATAAAGGGCGGCAGGGTGATTGACCCTGTTAATGATATTGACAAGGTTACGGATATTTATATTAACAACGGAGTTGTTGAGGAAGTCGGTGATAATCTTGGTCTTGAAGGTATAGAGATGGAAGTTATTGACGCTGCCGGTAAAATCGTTTCGCCGGGGCTTGTGGATATGCATTGTCATTTAAGAGATCCCGGACAGGAATATAAGGAGGATATTGAAACAGGCACAAAAAGCGCCGCGATGGGCGGTATAACGTCCGTTGCGTGTATGCCGAACACAAAGCCCGTTATAGACTGCGAGCCGATTGTCGCCTACATTAAAGTAAAGGCGAAAGAGGTCGGATATGTTAATGTATATCCTATAGGTGCAATTTCAAAGGGACTTGAGGGCAAGGAGCTTGCGGAAATCGGCGAGCTCAAATTTGCCGGCGCGGTGGCTATATCAGATGATGGCCGCCCTGTTGTTGAATCAGGTCTTATGCGGCGCGCAATGGAATATGCGGATATGTTCGATATGACAGTTATTTCTCACTGCGAGGACCTTGGACTTGCAGACGGCGGTCATATGAACGAGGGATATATGTCAACATATCTTGGACTTCGCGGTATAACAAGAGCCGCTGAGGAGGTTATGGTATCGCGCGATATTATTATAGCTGAGGCAACAGGTACAGCAATTCATATTGCTCACGTGAGTACAAGAGGTTCTGTCGAGATTGTAAGACAGGCTAAAAAGCGCGGTGTGCGCGTAACATGCGAAACCTGTCCGCATTATTTCACTCTTACGGAAAAGGCGGTTGACGGATTCAACACAAATGCGAAAATGAATCCGCCGCTGAGAACGGATGATGATGTGGAGGCTATCAAGGAAGGACTCAAAGACGGCACGATTGATTGTATCGTAACAGACCATGCGCCGCATCACATTGACGAAAAGAACTGTGAGTTCGGATATGCGCTAAACGGTATTGTTGGCTTTGAAACGTCATTGGGACTTGGTCTTGAATACCTTGTAAAGCCGGGTGTGCTTACATTGAACGAGCTTATACAGAAAATGTCTGTAAACCCGTCAAGAATACTTGGTCTTAGTAAGGGTAATCTTGCGCCGGGACATGCCGCGGATATAACAATATTCGATCCGGACAAGGAATGGACGGTTGATATATCAAAGTTTGAGTCGAAGAGTAAAAATTCTCCGTATGACGGATATAAACTTTGCGGCAAGCCGGAATATGTTATTGTAAACGGCGAGATTGTAGTTAATCAGGGTATATTATTATAATAATTGGAGGATGATAAAATGTCAGTCGATTTGTTGGTACAAAAGATAAAAGAAAAGGGTAATCCGTCAGTTGCGGGTCTTGACCCGAAGATTGATTATGTTCCGGAATATATAAGAAAAAAGGCATATGAGCGGTACGGACAGAATTTAAAGGGCGCGGCGGAGGCTATATGGGAGTTCAATAAGGGACTTATTGACGCGCTGTACGACGTTGTGCCTGCCGTAAAGCCGCAGTCTGCATTTTATGAAATGTACGGAATTTACGGCGAGGAGGTTCTGCACAGAACTATCACGTACGCGAAGGAAAAGGGACTTTATATAATCCTCGACGTAAAGAGAAACGATATCGGTTCAACGGCTGAGGCTTACTCCAAGGCATATCTCGGAAAAACTATGATTGACGGTATTGAATGCGAGGCTTGCGGTGTCGACTGCGTGACTGTGAATCCATATCTTGGCACAGACGGCGTTCTGCCGTTTGTAAACGACTGCAGGGAATATGACAAAGCTGTCTTTGCGCTTGTAAAGACTTCAAATCCGTCATCGGGCGAGTTTCAGGATTTATTGGCTGGCGATGAACATATATATGAAAAGGTCGCTCAGTGTGTAAATAAGTGGAATGAGGGCACAATAGGAAAGAGCGGTTACGGCGCTGTCGGCGCGGTTGTCGGCGCGACATATCCGGAACAGGCACAGGCGCTTAGAAAAATTATGAAGAACTCATATTTCCTTGTGCCGGGTTACGGCGCGCAGGGCGGCGGCGCAATGGGTGTGAAACCGTGTTTCAATGACGATGGACTTGGCGCTATTGTAAATTCGTCACGCGGTATTATGTGCGCATATAAGAAGGGTGACTGGAAAGAAGAACAATTTGCCCGTGCAGCAAGATTCGAGGCGCTCAGAATGAAAGACGATCTTTTATCAGTGATTTAGACTCAGGAGGGAAACAGATGAAGAAAACAGAAAATTGCAAACTTATCCGCAAGGCGGAGATTGCAGACGGAATATTTGATTTCACCGTTGCGAGCGAGGATATTGCAAAGGAAACGCAGTGCGGACAATTTCTGCATATAAACTGCGGTGAGGGTACTTTTTTACGCAGACCTATAAGTATTTGCGATGCAGGCAACGGCGAAGTCAGATTTATATTTGAGGTAAAGGGCAAGGGTACGAGCGACCTTGCGAAAAAAGAGGCTGGAGATTACATTGACATAATGGGACCTCTCGGACATGGCTTTGAAATAAAGGAGAGCGTAAAGCGCCCTGTTATTATCGGCGGCGGTATCGGCGTATTCCCGCTTTATAAGCTGGCAAAAGAACTTAAAAACGCTAATACCTTTCTTGGCTTTAGAAATAAGGACAGGGTTGTGATGGAAAAGGAATTTGAGGACGTTTCAGACATGGTTATTGTCGGTACTGATGACGGCAGCTACGGTTTTGACGGATATATCGCGTCCGCTATGGAACAGTATCTTAATTTCAATGAATGCGACATGATTTATTCATGCGGTCCGATGCCTATGCTTAAAGCGGTCAAGAAAATTGCCGAGGACAGAGGAATAAAGTGCCAGATATCTCTTGAACAGAGAATGGGCTGCGGTATCGGCGCTTGTCTTGTATGCAGCTGTGAAACAAATAAAGAGGGTACGGACAAATACGCAAGGGTTTGTACAAACGGCCCCGTGTTCTATTCGGAAGAGGTGACTTTGAATGATTAATACAAAAGTTAATTTTTGCGGTGTGGATTTCAAAAATCCTATAGTAACCGCGTCAGGCACATTCGGTTTCGGAATGGAATATAATCAGTTTGTACCGCTTGATGAATACGGCGGATTTAGCGCAAAGGGACTTACGAGATTGGAGAGAGCCGGCAACAGACCGCCGAGAATTGCGGAAACACCAAGCGGAATATTAAACAGTGTCGGACTTCAGAATCCGGGTGTTGAGTATTTCGCAAAAAATATCATGCCGATACTTGCCGAATATGACACAAATGTAATCGCCAATATGTCCGGCAATACAATCGAGGAATACTGCGAAATGGCAGAAATTCTTTCTGATACAGATGTTGAGATTATTGAAATGAATATATCATGTCCTAACGTAAAGCGCGGCGGTCTTGCGTTCGGAACTGACCCAAAGGTCGTAAATGAGCTTACGCGCGAGGTGAAAAAACATTGTAAAAAACCGCTTGTCGTAAAGCTTTCGCCGAATGTTACGTCAATATCCGAAATTGCGAAATCAGCAGAGGACGGCGGCGCTGACGGACTTTCGCTTATAAACACGCTTCTTGGTATGAAGATTGATATTCATACAAGAAGACCTGTTTTGAAGAATAACACAGGCGGTCTTTCGGGTCCGGCTGTAAAACCGGTTGCCGTAAGAATGATTCATGAGGTGTATGAGACTGTCAAAATACCTATAATCGGTATGGGCGGTGTTATGAGCGGCGATGACGTTATTGAATTTATGCTTGCAGGCGCGTCGCTCGTTGCGCTCGGTACGGGTCTTTTCGCAAAGCCTGATCTTATTCTTTCCGTCAAGGAAGATATAAAGAAGTATATGGAACGATATAATATCGAAGATATTAACACTATTATCGGCAAGGCAATTATGAATTAACAGGTCCGGAGGACTGCTCAAAATGATTTTCAAATAACAAAGCGCGCAAAAAATAGCATTAAAAGCAACAAAAATCTCTTGATTATATGGCTGAAAAACCATTGTTCAAGAGATTTTTTGCGCGATATTTTGCGGCGGAGCTGTTTTGCCGCAGCCCCTTTGCTATTTATATAACTTTAATTTAACCAGACTGCTGTAAATCTTGTTACCCATAGGAAGCTGTTTTACTTCCTCCGGCGAAAGTATTTTAAGCACAAACACGCAAAGCAAATATATAATTGCCGAAACGATTATTGAAATAAGTGTTGCAATGAGGTTTGAAACAAATCCCATACTAAGCACAAGCATTATTCCTTTGTATACGCCGACTGAGACAGCCCCCATAATGCCGGCGGCAATCAGCGGCTTTATGATGTACTTGACCGGAGCGATTTTTAATTTGCAATTCCTTTTCAGTATAACAAAGCATATCGCGCATGATATAAACTGACAAGCGATTGAGCTTATCGCAGCGCCGTAAATGTTTATTTCCGGTATTCTTATAAGAAGAATGTTCAGCGCGATTTTTGCCACGCATCCGAATACCAGACTGATTGCCGGTACATACACCTTGCCGATGCCCTGAAGCGAGCCTGTCATAGTCTGTGCAAGCGCAGCAAATATAAGCGATACGGAAACGAGCTGTAATAGTTCAAATCCCTCTGACGCGCTAAAGTATATAATCTTGTAAATTGGCTCTGCAAGTGTTATAAGCGCGATTGAGCATGGCAGGATAATAAGCATTGACACAAGAAGAGAATAGTTCACCTTTGCCGCTGCCTCTTTATAATTTTTTATTTTGAGCGCGCTTGCCACATACGGAACAAGCACTGTTGCAAACGCAAAGTTTACTGCAAGCGGCATATTGTAAAGAATATCACTCTTTGATAAAAGTCCTGAAAGTCTTGCGATTTCCTTTGTCATCTGCTCAGCTGTAGGATTTATTATTGCCGCAGCGTTACCATGTGCCGGTATCATAGCGTTGAATGCGATTTCAATACCGCGGCTTACTGTCGCAGTGTCAATAACTCTGTTTATAGCGGTTATGATTGAACCAAGCGAAATAGGAATACTTAGCATAAGAATACTCAGCATAAGACGCTTTGTTGATTCCTTTACAGTTTCGCCCGTCGGTGAGGCATCGTTACTGATATATGCCTTGTGTCTGTACCAGAAATACACCAGATACAAGAAGCTCAGCACAGTCGCAACAGACGTTGCGAAGTTTGCCCATGATGCCATAATTTCCGGAGCAAGTCCGACTGACAGATAGACAAATATAATCGTCAGCGAGCATTTTAAAATCTGTTCAATAACCTGTGAGTTGCTTGTTGCTCTCATGTTCTTAAGACCGGTGAAATATCCTCGTATTACAGATGATACGCAAACGAAGAACAAGGACGGCGCAAGCGCGCGCATAACGTATTGTGAGCCTTCGATTTTAATAACGTGCTTTGCGAATATATCAGCGCCGAAGAACAGTATAAATGTCGCGGCAAGCCCGATTACGGAGAACAGTATCATCGCCGTTTTGAAAATTCTGTTTGCGCCCTTGTAGTCGTTCAGCGCGGCTCTTTCCGATACCATTTTTGATATCGCGTTCGGTATACCGACGGATGATATCGCGAGAAGCACGGTATAAATCTGAAATCCGACATTATAAAAACCGAGTCCCTCATCGCCGAATCCGTCTATATTGGTAATGACAATCCTGTAAATCATTCCGAACAGCTTTACTATTATCTGTGAAATCAGAATAACTGTAACATTATTCATAAAGGATTGACTGTTTTCCTGTTTAGTGTTATTCATAACAAATCTCCTAAAATAATTTTCTACAAATATCTATTATATTCCTAATTTTCTATTTAATCAAGTCCTGTTGCAAAAAATTAAGCTAATTGTACATAAATAAGTCAAAATTCGGCATTTTGACTTGACACATTTGAATTCTAAGGGTAAAATATAGTAGGTAATGTATTAACCGAAAGGAGAATTTTATATATTATGGACACAATGAAAGGCTTAAAACGTACATGCTACTGCAACGATGTCGAGGGAATCGGCAATGAGGCGGTAGTAGGAGGTTATGTACAGAAAGTAAGAGATTTGGGAAACCTTATATTTATAGATTTGCGTGACAGAACCGGTATTGTCCAGCTTGCTTTTGACGATGCGACAGACAGAGAAATATTTAAGAAGGCATCATCATGCCATAGTGAATACGTGCTTATGGCAAAGGGTGTCATACGAGAAAGAGAAAGCAAAAATCCCGCGATTAAGACAGGTAATATAGAAATTTACGTAAAGGATCTTCGCGTGCTTGCGAAGGCGCAGACGCCACCGTTTGAAATTGTTGACGATACAAATGTCAACGAGGAATTAAGACTTAAATACCGTTATCTTGACCTTAGAAGAAAGGTTTTACAGGATAACATTATGATGAGGAGTAAAATCGCAAAGTCTGCAAGGGATTATTTCTATGAAAACGGATTTATAGAGATTGAAACACCGATGATGATTAAGTCGACACCGGAGGGCGCAAGAGATTATCTTGTTCCGTCAAGAGTACATCACGGTAAGTTTTATGCGCTTCCTCAGTCGCCGCAGATGTATAAGCAGCTGCTTATGATTTCGGGATTTGACAGATATATTCAGCTTGCGCGCTGTTTCCGTGACGAGGATTTAAGAGCTGACAGACAGCCTGAATTTACACAGATTGACCTTGAAATGTCGTTTGCGGACGTTGAGGATATTCTTGAAGTGTGCGAGGGCTTTATAAAGAGATTGTTCTCTGATGTACTTGATATTGATATACCGACACCGCTTCCGAGATTGACTTATAAAGATGCTATGGAGCGTTACGGTTCAGACAAGCCCGATACGCGTTTTGGTATGGAAATTCAGGATATTTCAAGTATTGTTTCAAACTGCGGATTCGGTGTGTTCACATCAGCAATTGAAAGCGGCGGAAGCGTGCGCGCAATCGTTGCAAAGGATGCCGCGAAAACTCTTACAAGAAAAGAAATAGACAAGCTTACAGAATATGTACGCGGTATAGGCGCAAAGGGACTTGCGTTTGTGCGCTGGGTTGAAGACGAGCCAACATGCGCGTTTGCAAAATTCCTTGGCGAGGGTGAGCTTGACGCAATTCTTGACAAGGTCGGCGCGCAAAAGGGCGACGTTGTTCTTATCGTCGCAGACAAGAACAGAGTAACACTTCCCGTGCTTGGCGCGCTTCGTTTAAAGGTTGCAAAACAGCTTGACATTATTCCGGAGGGTTATAATTTCCTTTGGATTACGGAATTCCCGTTCTTTGAATATGACGAGGACAGCGATTCATGGATTGCTATGCACCACCCGTTCACAATGCCTATGGACGAATGTATCCGGTATCTTGACAGTGATCCCGGCAAGGTTATTGCAAAGGCTTATGACCTTGTTCTAAACGGAATTGAGCTTTCAAGCGGTTCAATCAGAATTACAGATTACGAATTGCAGCAGAAGATGTTCCGGGCGCTCGGACTGTCAGATGAAGAAATAGAGGCTAAATTCGGTTTCCTTGTTGAGGCATATAAGTACGGCGCCGCGCCGCACGGCGGTATGGGTATAGGTCTTGACAGACTCGCAATGATTATGACAGGCAGCGACAGCTTGCGTGATGTTACAGCGTTTCCAAAGGTACAGAACGCGTCAGAGCTTATGTCCGGCGCGCCGAATGTTGTTGACAAGAAACAGCTTGATGAGCTTGCAATCAGCATAATTGAGGATAAAAAAGAAGACTAACGGAATTTATGTATGAACCGCTTAGAAAGCGGTTCATAGTAATTTAATTTGAAACGGAGAGGATTATAATTGATTACTGTTTCCAATCTTACTAAAAAATACGGCGATAAAAAAGTTCTTGACAATATCAGCTTTGATGTGAAAAAAGGAGAAATTCTTGGATTTTTAGGTCCTAACGGCGCCGGAAAATCAACCGCTATGAATATAATTACAGGATATATTTCATATACGGACGGCTCGGTTAAAGTTGACGGCTATGATATAATTGAAAATCCCGTTGAAGTAAAGAAACGCATAGGCTATCTTCCGGAAATTCCGCCGCTTTATTTGGATATGACCGTATGGGATTATCTTGACTTTATATATGAGCTTAAAAAGATAAATACAGATGATAAAACGGCGCATATACAGAATATTGTTGACACGGTGAGGATAAATGATGTCAAGATGAGAAAAATCGGTAATCTTTCAAAAGGATACCGCCAGAGAGTCGGTCTTGCCGGCGCGCTTGTGGGCAGCCCGCCTGTGCTTATTCTTGATGAGCCAACTGTTGGTCTTGACCCGAAACAGATTATAGAAATCAGAAATGTTATAAAGGAACTCGGCAAGGAAAAAACTGTTATTTTCAGCTCTCATATTCTGAGCGAAATCAGCGCTGTGTGCGACAGAGTTATTATAATAAACAAAGGTAAATTAGTCGCGGAGGATACCCCTCGGAATTTATCTGAAAAAATCGGTAATTCTCACAGAATGATGTTCACAATTTCAGGTGACAGAGAGCAGGCGGAAGAAATTCTTAAGTCGTTCGACGGTATATCAAATGTTACTTGCGTGTCCTCCGCGGATGACGCTTATAGCTTTGAATTTGACACAACTATGGACTTTGACGAAAGAAAAAAACTGTTCTTTGCGTTTGCTCAAAAGTCAATGCCGATTCTTGCGCAGAAGGAAATTGAAATTTCACTTGAGGATATCTTCCTCAAGCTTACAGACAATACCGCGAAGGAGGGAAAAAATAATGAAAGCGATATTTAACAGAGAATTCAATTCATATTTTACATCAATGCTCGGCTATGTTTTCCTTACAATTTTTCTTTTGCTCACCGGTATAATGTTTTATCTTGTAAATATCGGCTATATGACAGCGAGCATGACAAACTTCTTTGCGTCGGTAAACAATGTGGCAATATTCTTTCTGCCCCTTCTTACGATGAGGTTATTTTCAGAGGACAGAAAGCTAAAAACAGATCAGCTTTTGCTGACAGCGCCGATTACAACAAAGGAAATCGTGCTCGGCAAGTTCTTTGCGGCATTCGGCGTGTTTATGACAGGTGTTGTTATAACGTTTATTTACCCTGTAATGCTTGCGGTATGGGGTAATCTTCCGATTGCGGAAACAATAAACTGTTATATCGGATTTATACTCCTTTGCTCGGTTATTCTTTCGATTGGGGCATTCATGTCATCAATTACAGAAAGTCAGATTGTTGCGGCGATCGCAACCTATGGCGTTATAATATTTACGATGCTTCTGGGTACTGTTTCAACATTTGTTTCAAATGAAGTTATTGTAAACATACTTCTTTGGCTTTCGCCAATACAGAGATTTTCGGACTTTACACTTGGCATACTGAGCTTTGAACCGATAATTTACTATATAAGTCTTACAGCACTGTTCCTGTTCTTTACAGTAATGGTCTTCGAAAAACGCAGATTGAGATAGGAGGAAAGAAATATGAATAATCTGAAAAAACATAAAATCAGTTCCTCCGTTGTTATCCTTGTCGCGATTGTTCTTGTTGCGGTAGTGAATATATTTGTGTCGGCGGTTAATAATAAGTTTCCGCTAAAAATAGATTTCACATCAAATAAGATGTTTGAGTTATCAGACAAGACAAAGGAATATCTGAAAAATTATGATACGCCTGTTGATATCTATATTCTCGCGAGCGCGTCTGATCAGGACGAGAGAATAAGTTCCGTACTGTCGCAGTATGCCGCGTTGAACAGCAATATAAATGTTGTGAATATCAACATGGCGGAAAATCCGACATTCGGAAAAAAATATGTCACGGACGGTCAGAGCCTTATGGCAAATTCCGTTATAGTTGACTCAGGCAAACGATTTAAAGTCAACTCCATGACAGAATTATACGGCGTCAATGCGCAGACAGGGCAGTATACATCATTGAATGTTGAAAATAAGATAACATCTGCCCTGAAATATGTTTCAAATGATAAACAGCTCAAGGCATATATCGTATCGGGACATAACGAGTTGGCAATCAATGGCGCTATGGACAAGCTGACAAGCGAAAACTATGAGGTTTCAGAGATTAATACGCTTACATCTGATTTGCCTCAGGACGCGTCGCTTGTAGTGGTTGCAAGACCGACAGTGGACTTCTCAAAGGACGAAATCACAAAAATAGACAATTATCTTCTTTCAGGCGGCAATATTCAGTTCTATTTTGACGTAGACAGTAAAGAGCTGACCAATCTTTACACATATCTGAAATCAGTATGGGGAATGGGCGTGAATGACAATGTTGTTGTTGAAACGGATATGTCGCAATCAATTTCTTTAGGCTCAAGCGGTGTAACTCTTGTTGTGCCTGTTGTGAAATCGTCTGAATTTACAGACAGTATATTAAAGAATAAGAGAACGATTGCATATTTCCCGTATTCAAAAGAAATTTCTCAGGAATTTGAGTCTAACGGCGATATTTCCGTTATGCCGCTGCTTACAAGCTCAGATTCCGCTTATACAACAACAAATGAAATTGTCGCAAAGGCAGGAGGAGAAAAAGAAGGAGAGTTTATTGTCGGTGCGCTTGCGCAGGATAAAAAGCATGGCTCATCCGTATACGTATGCGGTAATACAATGCTGCTGACAAGAGATGTGTCAGTTCTAACAAACGACTACGGACTTGCAAATTATGACTATTTCATGAATCTGATTAATTATACCACAGGCAATGATGAAAGCTTAATTGTGGATGAAAAGGCTCTTATCAACAATATTATTTCAATTTCGCAGTCAACATCCGCTGTTATATTCGTTCTTGTTGTGATACTGATACCTGCGGTTATACTTGTTTGCGGTTTGGTTATATGGATAAAGAGGAGAAATCTATGAATAAATCAACAAGAAATATAATTATTTCAATCGGTATCATTGTGTTGCTGATTGCAGGCATAGTAGTTATAAACAATATTGACACAACTGAAAATCCGCAGCCGCTGCAGGGGGATGAAAGCTATACTGTATACAGCGAGGATACGGACAATATTGCGAATATTCTTGTTGAAAGCGATGATATGACAGTTAAGGCGGTGAATAATGACACTGCTTGGACAATAAATGATATGTCAAATGACGATATTGATCCGTCAAAGGCGTATGCGCTTGCTGCCGCGATTGCGAATCTGACTTCCGTGAATAAGTTTGATGAGCCGGCTGACCTTGGGCAGTATGGTCTTGATAATCCGGCAATAACTGTAACAATCAACAAAAAGAATGGCGATAGCGACAAATTGTATATAGGTGATATGAGTCCGACGCTCGGTGAATATTTCGTAATGAACGAAGGGGACAGGAATGTATATACAATGCACGCGTTCCGTGTTGAAACACTGCTTCAGCCCATTAGCTATTATCAGGAATTTGACCGTTTTGAGATTGATATTGATGATATAACAGGAGTTAAAATCGCGCGCGGCAGTGAAGTTGTTGAAATCAGATTGCTCGAAAAAATAGACGAGGATACAAACAATGTTTGGGAAATGCTTTCGCCATACAAAGCAAATGCAAATGATGATTACATTGACAATAAAATACTTGAACCAATGGAGAATATTTCTCTGACTCTTCCGCTCACAGGTGTTGACGGAGGCTTTAGTTCGGATTCTCCCGTATTGACTATAGATGTAAAGCCTTATAATGATGTGACAACAGAATACGGCGAGCCATATACGGAAGAAATGATAATCGGAAAAACAGAGGGCGGCCTTACGTATGTGAAATACCATGACAGGGTATATCAGACAGCATCGGAAAGTGTCAGCTTTGTAAACGAGCCGGCATTCAATATTGTCAGCAAAATGCACTCGCTTGTAGATATTTCGCTTGTAGAAAGTGTTACTCTGGAGTATGGAAATTCAAGTCATACGATTGATATAACTCAAAAAGACAATAAAAAATACAGCTTCAAGCTTGACGGCGCCGAAACAAATGACACTGTTTCACAGAAGGTATATCAGAGCATTATAAGTCTTGCTGTGGACGCAGTATATAACGGCGAGCCTATGCGGGATACTATTATGAAAATCACATATAAAGGTATAAAAAGCAGCGATGACACCGTTGTTGAAATAAAGCCGATTGATGATATTAATTGCGCTATGGTACGCAACGGCAAAGCATCTTTCACAATAAGGAAAAATAAAATCGATGAGTTTATAAAGATGTTTGATGAGTATGTGCAAAATCCTGACGCAGAATAAGGAGGAAATATCATGGAGAATTTGTGGGGTAAAGAAATTCCGTACTGGAGGGAGGAATTTATAGAAAGTGAAGAAACAGCTCCGAGAAAGCCGACAATCACACCATATCCGGCGAAATCAAAGTGTGCTGTTGTAATTTTTCCCGGCGGCGGATACGGAATGAGAGCAGAGCACGAAGGCGAGGGATACGCGCTGTGGCTGCAGTCTATCGGCGTTACTTCGTTTGTTGTTGATTACAGGGTTGCTCCATACAAGCATCCGGCTCAAATAAGCGACGCAATCCGCGCTGTAAGATATGTTCGCCATAACGCGAAAAAGTACGGTTATGACAAGGATAAAATTGCTGTTATGGGTTCAAGCGCCGGCGCGCATCTTGCAGGAAGTGTTTCAGTACACTATGATAAGAAAATGTATGATGAAACAGATAAAACAGACAAGGAAGACCCAAAACCAAACGCGACAATTCTTTGCTATCCTGTAATTGATATGTTCGAGTACAGACATGACGGCTCAAGACAGAATCTTATAGGCGAAAGAGCGCTGCACGCGGACAAGGAATTTATGTCGCTGCATAAGCAGGTAACAGCTGACACTCCGCAGGCATTTATCTGGCACACATCATCAGACCAGGCGGTACCGGTTGAAAATTCGCTTATGTATGCGGAAGCGCTAAGCAAGGTACAGGTACCGTTTGAACTGCATATATATCCGTTGGGACATCACGGACTGGGTACTGCAAAGGAGCTTCCTCACGTCGCACAGTGGACTTCTTCGCTTGAAAAGTGGCTCGGATTAATTGATTTTATTTAATTTAAAAAGGCATATCACAAAGCGATATGCCTTTTTTATGTACTACATTTTGAACATTGTTTTAACGATACCTCTGAGACATTTTGGCACTTTAAGAACTACAATTTTCATAACAAAAACTCCTTTCTACCACTTGAACAAACACAGATATCCAAAAGCAAGCAGAAACACCATTTCCATTACCGCGACAGCCGCTATAGGAAGAAATGCGCCCGCAAGAACTCCAAGACAAAACGACAGCGCGGAAAGTCCGATTGCCTTTGAACATCCTCTCATGCAGCAATTAAGCATATATCTCACCCCTGTGTCTTTTAGTATATAATATGCTGTATATCCGAAGATGTGATTTTTGCGGAAAATTTTTTCAAAAAAATGTATATATCCGAATTTAATTTTTGTATTGTATATTTTAAAATAATATAGTATAATGAATCTGAGGAGGTTATTATTATGGAGCCGAATGTAATTTTATGGCTTGTCGGAATAATTATATTTATTATTCTTGAAGCTGTAACTTATCAGATTGTCAGTATCTGGTTTGCGCTTGGGGCAGTCGGCGGACTTATTGCCGCGGTTTGCGGCGCTGAATTTTATGCGCAGATGTTTGTATTTATAGTTGTATCTGCCATATTCCTTGTATGTCTGCGTCCTGTTTCGAGAAAGCTTATGAAACACAAGCAGGAGAAAACTAATATTGACAGCCTTATAGGTAAAGAAGTTTTAGTAACAAAGGAGGTTATAAACCTCCGGGGTCAAGGAGAGGGAAAAATTAACGGTATGACGTGGACACTGAGAAGCGCTGATAATTCAAATATTTCAGAAAATCAGATTGCCGTTGTTGAAAAAGTAGAAGGCGTAAAGCTGATTGTAAGAGTGAAGGGAGAATAGATATGCCATTTATTATAATTGTTTTGTTGATTTTATTATTTATTATTCTTATTGCAAACATAAAAATTGTTCCTCAGGCACATGCGTATATAATTGAACGTTTCGGCGGCTATTATACAACATGGGGAGTAGGACTTCATGTGAAAATACCGTTTGTTGATAAGATTGCGAAAAAAGTTAATATGAAAGAGCATGTTGCGGATTTCCCTCCGCAGGCTGTTATCACAAAGGATAATGTAACAATGCAGATAGACACTGTTGTGTATTATCAGATTACGGATTCAAAGCTGTTTGCATACGGTGTTGAGCGTCCGATGATGGCTATGGAAAATCTTACGGCAACAACACTTCGTAATATTATCGGTGACCTTGAGCTTGATGAAACGCTTACTTCGCGTGATACGGTAAACACAAAAATGCGAGCGATTCTTGATGAGGCAACTGACCCTTGGGGTATAAAAATAAACAG
Source organism: uncultured Clostridium sp. (assembly GCA_964634915.1). Classification (GTDB taxonomy): domain Bacteria; phylum Bacillota; class Clostridia; order UBA1381; family UBA1381; genus Hominilimicola. The sequence goes on from CAZWLT010000002.1 coordinate 42,471, forward strand.
AGTTGAGCTGAAAAACATTATGCCTCCCAAAGAAATTCAGGACGCAATGGAAAGACAGATGAAGGCTGAACGTGAAAGACGTGAAAGTATACTTCGCGCAGAGGGTGAAAAGAAGTCCGCAATTCTTCTCGCGGAAGGTGAAAAGGAATCGGCAATACTTCGTGCCGAGGCAAAAAAACAGGCTGCAATCAAAGAGGCTGAAGGCGAGGCAGAGGCTATCATCACAGTACAGACAGCCGTTGCGGAGGGTATCCGCAGAATTAATGAGGCTAAGCCAGGCGACCCGTATATCGCTTTAAAGGCGCTTGAAAGCTTTGAAAAGGCGGCTGACGGTAAAGCCACAAAGATAATCATTCCGTCAGAGATTCAGGGACTCGCGGGTCTTGCGACATCCTTAAAAGAGTTTATCAGCACAGACAAATGATAAAATGGATAAAATGCTCCCGTATCATTGCGCGGGAGCGTTTTTTATATGTACACGTGAATTGTCAGCTGATATTTTGCTTAAAATATCGGCGATTTCCGAGTTATCACTCTCATCAAGTACAATAATATCGCTTGCCGGATTTGCCGCTAAAACATTACGCAGTGTTGCCTCTGTAATTTCAGGATTATTGTCTATTTCGACAATAACCTTTGACGGTGTATGATTTTTAATAAAAATTGATGTAATTTCCTTAACGGTAAAGTATATTCCGATTACGCAAAACAGCATAATTACTGATATCAGAAATATATTGAGCATTTTTCACACCTCCAATGTTATAATATGCAAAATATATTGGCAGTGTTATTGCGGTGTTATGCTTGACAAACACTGCGTGTATGTATTAAAATAGTATAAACAAAAGTAATGGAGGGATTTTTAATGGGACTTACATTAACGGAAAAAATCTTGTCAGCTCACCTTGTTGAGGGTGAAATGGTAAAAGGCAGCGAAATAGGTATCAGAATTGACCAGACCCTTACGCAGGATGCGACAGGAACAATGGCTTATCTTGAGTTTGAGGCAATGGGTGTACCGAGAGTAAAGACTGAACGTTCGGTTGCATACATAGACCATAACACATTGCAGAGCGGATTTGAAAACGCGGATGACCACAGATTTATCGGCAGTGTCTGCAAGAAACACGGTATATATTTCTCACGTCCCGGTAACGGTATCTGTCATCAGGTACACCTTGAAAGATTTGGTATTCCGGGCAAAACCCTTATCGGTTCAGACAGCCATACGCCGACCGGCGGCGGTATCGGTATGATTGCTATCGGCGCAGGCGGTATGGACGTTGCAGTCGCAATGGGCGGCGGCACATACTATATCACATGCCCTAAGATTGTAAAGGTAAATCTTACAGGCAAATTACAGCCTTGGGTTGCCGCAAAGGACGTTATTCTTGAAGTTCTTAAAAGACTCACTGTTAAGGGCGGCGTTGGAAAGGTAATTGAGTATTGCGGCGAGGGCGTTAAGACGCTTTCAGTTCCGGAAAGAGCAACAATCACAAACATGGGCGCGGAATTGGGCGCGACAACTTCAATTTTCCCGTCAGATGAAATCACGCGCGAGTTTCTTAAGGCGCAGGGCAGGGAGGACGCGTATACACCGCTTTGCGCGGATGCTGACGCGGTATATGACGAGGCTGTTGAAATTAATTTGAGCGAGCTTGTGCCGCTTGCGGCATGTCCGCATTCGCCGGATAATATAAAGTCAATCAAGGAGCTTGAGGGACAGAAAATTGATCAGGTATGTATCGGTTCATGTACAAATTCATCACTTCTTGATATGCTTAAGGTCGCGCATATTCTTAAAGGAAAAACAGTTCATCCGGACGTATCGCTTTCAATCGCGCCGGGTTCAAAGCAGGTGCTTAATATGCTTGCTAATAACGGCGCTCTTGCAATTATGATTGATGCAGGCGCAAGAATTCTTGAAAGCGCGTGCGGCCCATGTATCGGTATGGGTCAGTCGCCTAACTCAAAGGGTATTTCACTTAGAACATTCAACAGAAACTTTGAGGGAAGAAGCGGTACAAAGGACGGACAGATTTACCTTGTATCACCTGAAACAGCCGCTATATCAGCTCTTACAGGTGTATTCACAGACCCGAGAAGCCTTGGCGAAGCTGCCGACATAAAACTTCCTGAAAAGTTTACTGTTAACGATAACATGATTGTACCGCCGGTTGCCGCGGAGGATATGGACAGTGTTGAGGTTCTTCGCGGTCCTAACATCAAGCCGTTCCCTGTATCGGAACCGTTAGCGCAAACAATAGACGCGAAATGTTCACTGAAGGTTGGTGACAACATCACAACAGACCATATCATGCCGGCAGGCGCAAAGATTCTTCCGCTTCGTTCAAACATTCCGAAGATTTCAGAATTTTGTTTTGCTGTATGTGATGAAAAGTTCCACGACAGAGCGCTTGAGCTTGGTAAGAGCATTATTGTCGGCGGTTCAAACTACGGTCAGGGTTCATCGAGAGAACATGCGGCGCTCGCTCCGTTATATCTTGGTGTAAAGGCTGTTATCGTTAAGTCATTCGCAAGAATACATATGGCAAACCTTATAAATGCCGGTATTATTCCTATGACATTTGTAAATGAAGCTGACTATGACAAGATTGACCGGATGGATGAACTGAAAATTGAGAATGTGGGAAAACAGATTGCTGACGGTAATATTGTTAGGGTTACAAACGTGACAAAGGGCTTTGACTTCGATGTTAACGTTGACTTGTCCGAAAGACAGAAGGATATGCTATATGCAGGCGGTCTTTTAAACTACACAAAACAGAATTCATAATTTTAGGTTAAAAAAACAAGTCGCCCGTTTGGAAAATACCACAATATTGCGGGCGACCGCAAGGGTCGCCCCTACTAACCTAATTTCTCGAAGTCTGACAGCGTGCAGACAGCTTTGTCTACACGCTGAAGCATTTCCGGAGAAATGCTTGTTTTTTAATGTGGAAGA
>CAZWLT010000003.1:0-14910 GCA_964634915.1 uncultured Clostridium sp.
AAGCGGCTATGATTAAAAACAGCAAAATAATCGCGCTTGCCGGCGGCGTCGCGTCAAATAGCGCGCTGAGGGCGAAAATGACTGAGGAAGCCGGGGAAAAGGGGATAAAGGTTGTGTATCCGCAGCCTCTGCTGTGTACGGATAACGCGGTTATGATTGCCTGCGCAGGGTATTATGAATATCTTGACAATAATTTCGCGGACATGACTTTGAACGCAATTCCGTCATTACAGCTGCAATGAGAATATTAAAGCACAGGGGACACTAAAATGGAAAAATTATATGTAGATTTGGGTAAAAATTCGTATGACATATTATTTACAGACAGTTTTGCGGCATTGCCGAAGGCAATGACGGACATAAACGCGCCGAAAAAACTGCTTGTTGTAACCGACAGTAATGTTGAAAAGCTGTATGCCGATGAGGTAAATAATATTCTCAGAGAAAACGGCTATGACAGCGCTGTTTACGCGTTCGCATCAGGAGAAGAAAATAAGAGCATGGATTCAATACTTGGAATATGCAAGGCTTGTATTGACCATGAAATGGACAGAAAGAGTATGATTGTCGCGCTTGGCGGCGGAGTCGCGGGCGATATGGCAGGCTTTGCGGCGGCAATATTTATGCGCGGTATTGATTTTGTACAGGTGCCGACCACGCTTCTTTCACAGTCAGACAGCTCTGTCGGCGGTAAGACCGGTATTGACTTTATGGAAAGCAAGAACATTTTAGGCAGCTTTCATCAGCCAAAACTGGTATACATAAATGTGGGGACACTAAAAACACTTCCTTCGGAGCAGTTTGTATCCGGTATGGGCGAGATTATAAAGCACGGAATAATCCGTGACGGCTCATTCTTTGACTACGTGGAGAAAAACAGCGAAAAGATAAAAACACTCGACAGCGAAACTCTTATAAAAATGGATAAGATAAACTGTTCAATAAAGGCTGACGTTGTTGAGCGGGATGAAAAGGAAACGGGGCTTCGGGCAATACTTAATTTCGGTCATACAATCGGTCATGCGGTTGAGTCCGCGTATGATTTTAAGATGACTCACGGCGAATGTGTCGGAATCGGAATGGTTGCGGCAAGCTATATCGCGTATAAACGTAATATGATAGGCAAGGATGTTTTGGACAGAATTGAGAAAACGCTTGATACATACGGTTTCAGAACAAGAGTTAAACTGCCGGACAAGGAAACAGTGTTTGGATTTATGCAGAAAGACAAGAAAAAGATTGCGGGTAAACTTAAGTTTATCCTGCCGACAAAAATCGGAGATGTAATGCAGACAACGGACGTGACAAAGGACGAAATCTTTGCCGCGTTTGATTACATAACGAAACAGGAGAAATAACATATGATTTGGCTGATTATTTCGGTATTGCTTATCATAGCAGACCAGCTTTTGAAATATTTTGTTGTATCGGGTATGAGCGTCGGCGATACAGCGTTTTCGATTCTTAATATATTTGATATAACATATGTGCGGAATAAGGGCGCGGCATTTTCGATACTTTCAGGGAAAATGTCGGTTTTGAGTGTTATATCAATAGTATTCTGTATAGCGGTCATAGTATACTGGATAAGGAAAAAACCGACACATCCGCTTATCTGCACGGCTCTTACTATGATGTTTGCCGGCGCTTTCAGCAATGCGATTGACAGAATTTTCAGAGGCTTTGTTATTGACTATATCCATACCGCCTTTATAGAATTTCCTGTGTTCAACATTGCTGATATATGTATAACTGTCGGCGCGGTATTGCTGGCGCTGTATGTTATTTTATTTGATAAAGATGAGGATAAAAATGCAAAAAATAACGATTAATGCAAATGAAATCAGTATCGGGGAACGTCTTGATAAATTTATTGCGGATAATAGCGGCATTTCAAGAAGCTATGCCGCAAAGCTTTGCGAGGACGGATTTGTGAAATGCGGTGAAAAGACGCTTGCAAAAAAATATAAAATAACAGGCGGTGAGGAAATTACGATGGACATACCGGAGCCGGAGGAGCTGTCTGTTGAGCCTGAAGATATACCGCTTGATATTGTGTATGAGGATAGCGATGTTATTGTGGTGAATAAGCCGCGTGGACTTTGCGTACATCCCGCGCCGGGGAATGAAAGAGGCACGCTTGTCAACGGACTTGTATACCATTGCGGCGGCGAATTGTCCGCGATAAACGGAGTAATACGTCCCGGTATAGTACACCGTATTGATAAGGATACATCAGGACTTCTTATTGTTGCCAAAAATGATAAGGCGCATCTCATATTGTCAGAGCAGCTTAAGGAACGCAAGGCAATGCGTAAGTATGTCGCGCTTGTCAACGGTAACATAAAAGAGGACAGCGGAACTGTTAATAAGCCGATTGGACGAAACCCCTCCGACCGTAAAAAAATGGCGGTTGTGCTTAGCGGACGCGAGGCGGTAACGCATTTTAATGTGCTTGAACGATTCGGACAGTATACCATGGTTGAATGTATTCTTGAAACGGGCAGAACACATCAGATAAGAGTGCATATGGCTTCAATCGGTCATAGTATAGCCGGTGACCCTCTTTATGGCGTAAAAAAAGAAAAGCTTAATCTTCATGGACAGCTTTTGCACGCAAAGACAATCGGATTTATACATCCGCGCACGGGTGAAATGATGGAATTTACAAGTGAAATTCCCGAAGATTTCCGGAATGTGCTGGATAGATTGAGAAAAATGTAAACTTTTAATAAAAAATGTAAGCAAACACTTGCATTTTTACCACGAAAAAGGTATTATTAATATATATTATTCAGGGAGTGGTTACATAATGTTAAAATTGTGCGTTGTATTCGGCGGACGGTCGCCGGAACATGAAATTTCGAGAATGTCGGTTACATCAATTTTGAATAATCTTGATAAAAATAAGTATAATGTTTCGCTTATTGGAATAACCAAGAGCGGAGCATGGTATCTGTACACAGGCGATTATGCAAATGTTATAAACGGAGAATGGGAGAGGGATACCGCAAACAAGAAAAAAGCGATTATTTCTCCTGACGCTGAAGATAAGGCAATACTTGTGTTTGATGGCGAAAAGGTAAGCAAAATACATCCTGATGTGATTTTCCCTGTGCTTCACGGTGAATATGGCGAAGACGGCACAATACAGGGTTTATTTGAGCTTTCAGGAATTCCGTACGTGGGTATGGGTGTAATGGCTTCGGCAAACAGTATGGATAAAACATCTTCAAAGATTGTCTTTGAAAATGCCGGCATACCGCAGGCGGACTGGGTTGTTGTAAACAGCACAGATGATTTTGAAAGTAAAATGGACGAAATAGAGAATAAGCTGGGATATCCATGCTTTGTAAAGCCGGCAAGAACAGGTTCATCTGTGGGTGTCGGCAAGGCTCATGACAGAGCGGAGCTTAAAGGCGCGATAGAGAATGCGGCTCGGTTTGACAGAAAAATACTTGTTGAGGAAAATATAGACGGTCACGAGGTTGAATGTGCCGTACTTGGCAATGAGGACCCGAAGGCGGCAACTGTCGGCGAGATTATGCCTGCAGTTGAGTTTTATGACTTTGACGCGAAGTATAATGATAATTCAACAAAGCTGCAAATTCCCGCTAATTTGCCGCAGGAAACAATCGAGAGAATACGGGAATACGCTATAAGAGCTTTTAAAGCGCTTGACGGCAGCGGACTTTCAAGAGTGGACTTCTTTGTAAAGCACAGTGACTCAAGTGTTGTTCTTAATGAGATTAATACATTGCCCGGATTTACAAATATAAGTATGTATCCCAAGCTTTGGGAAGCGGTAGGAGTTGAATACAGCGAGCTGCTTGATAAAATCATTGAGCTTGCGGAAAAGAGAGTAAAGTAATGAATAATAAAAGCATAGGTGTTTTTGACTCAGGACTTGGCGGACTCACGGCGGTAAAACAGATAATGCGCGAGCTGCCGAATGAGAATATCATATACTTTGGCGATACAGGCAGAGTGCCGTACGGTACACGCTCAAGAGATACAATAATGAAGTATACAAGGGGCGATATAAGATTTTTAAAGACCTTTGATGTAAAGGTGATTGTTATAGCATGCGGAACAGCAAGCTCTGCGGCGCTGCCTATGATTAAGGACGAATTTGATGTGCCGATTGTCGGTGTTATAGACGCGGCTGTGTATGCCGCGGTAAGAGCAACGAAGAATAAGAAAATCGGTGTTATCGGTACTTCAGGTACTATTAAGAGCAGGGAATATGAAAAGCAGATTGCGGAATATGACAGCGAAATGCAGGTTTTTGCAAGAGCTTGCCCGATGTTTGTGCCGCTTGTCGAAAATGGTTATTTTGATACTGCTGTAACAAAGCTTATAGTTGAGGAGTATCTTGAAGAAATACGCGATGAGGGTGTGGATACGCTTATTCTCGGCTGTACGCATTATCCGCTTCTGGAAAAGGTTATTCATGAATATATGGGTGATGGCGTTACTCTTATCAATTCCGGCGCTGAGGTTGCAAAATACCTCAAGAAAAAACTTGATGACGAGATGGCGCACAGCGATAAAGTTGATGATGTGCAGTACAGATATTATGTCAGTGATGATATTTCAAGTTTTGAGGAGCTTGGAGGAATATTCCTTGAAAGAGAAATTAACGGACAGGTGAGCAAGGTTGACATTGAAAAATATTGATAATAAATATCGTATTATTGTTAAAAACGAGCAGACGATAGATAATGAAACGGATACAATAGAAGAAATTGCATACGGAACATGCAGTGAAAAGAACGGTAAGAACTATATTCTGTACAGAACAGAAAACGACGGCGATGATGTTTCTTCAATGATAAAGATTGAAGACGACTGTGTAACAATAAAACGCAGCGGAAGTATCAATTCAACAATGATGTATAAAGTCGGTGAAAAAAACAGCTTTCTTTACGAAATACCTTACGGAAAGCTTGAAATGGAAATAGAAACACACAGACTAATATCTGATTTTAATGAAAACGGCGGAAGTCTTGAACTGGTGTACACACTTACCGTACAGGGAGAGAAGTATTTTAATAATATGAAGATATCAGCGATAAAGAGGTAATAAACTATGAGTTTTAGAAGATTAACAGCGGCTGTCCTTTCGTCAGTGTTTCTGTTTTCCGGAACGGTATTTGCAGCGAATGAAGCGTCGGACAGCGAAAAGGAATACAGCGGAGAATATCAGGCATTTGAACGTATTGCAACTTATATTTCCGAATTATACATAGATGAGTCGCTCACGAAAGAGGATGCGATGGCACAGGGAATTTCCACGCTTCTTGAGGGAAATGATCCTCTGCTTATATCGCTTTTGAAATCGACACTGCAAAGTGTTGATGATTACAGTGAATTTTATACCGAGGAAGAATATAAGAAATTTGTGGAAATGATGAATAATACTTTTTACGGTATAGGTGTCACAATGCGCCAGGGAGACGACGGCTATGTTGAAATAATCGAGCTTGATGAGAAAAGCGGTAATGCACAGAAAGCCGGACTTGAAATAGGCGATAAGTTTGTGAAGGTCAACGGAGTTGACGTCACGGGATGGACTGTAGCCAAGGTACGCGAATTAATTGTCGGCGAAGAAGGCACAACTGTGGATATAACGGTTCTTCGTTCGGGTGAGGAAATTGATATTACGGCAACACGCGTCGCAATAAATATTTCAACTGTTTCAAGCGGTATTCTTGAAGGAAATATAGGATATATTCAGATAGATTCCTTTAATGCTGAAACAGCGGATGATTTTAATCAGGCTCTTGATTTGATGCGTGACAATAACGTGAAAAAGATAATTCTTGATCTTAGGAATAACGGAGGCGGACTGGTAAGCGCGGCTGTGGAGATTGCGCAGAGCATTGTTCCCAAAGGAAAAATTATTGATGTTAAATACAGACAGGAACAATACAACATGACTTATACTTCAAATCTTTCAAAAAAAGAATTTGATTTTGTTGTGCTTGTCAATGAAAATACCGCGTCAGCTTCGGAAATTCTGTCGAGTGCAATACAAGATTCAAAAGCCGGCGTGCTTGTCGGAACAAATACATTCGGTAAAGCTGTGATACAGAATACATATCCTCTTTCAAACGGTTCGGTATTCAAATTAACAACAGGTCAGTACATAACAAGAAACGGCAAAGAAATTAATCATAAGGGACTTACGCCGGATAAATATGTTGAGAACGAAATAACTAAGGTTGACACATCAAAGTACACGCAGTTTGACTATAAAACAAGAACCGCTTTGGGTGATAAGAATGATAATGTTCTCGCGGCAAAGGAAAGACTTGCGATACTTGGATATTACAGCGGACAGAATAATGATATTTATGATATCGGTCTGCAGGAAGCGGTAAAACTGTTCCAATTGGAAAACGATATATTCGCATACGGTATACTTGACATACCTACACAGGAACAAATTGAAAATGTATTTTCAGATATAGATGTCACAGATGACAAACAACTCAAAACAGCATATGAGCTGTGCGGCGGCGATGTGACACAGCTGTACAAGTAAATCAGAGTATCCGGATAAAATTTATCCGGATATTTTTTATAAAATTTCAGATTAACTATTGCATTTTTATCTGTTATTTGTTATAATTAACAAGTCGAGCGGATATGGCGGAATTGGCAGACGCGCATGATTCAGGTTCATGTGGGGCGACCCGTGCAGGTTCAAGTCCTGTTATCCGCACCATTTATGAGTGTTCTTGCACAACCTAAACGTGGTTCTGTAAGAACATTCTTTTTATTGTTCTATGCTATGTACGGACTTATATATTGACATGAAAAACATATTGTGTTATAATTCATACCAAATACATAGGTTTACTAAGAATAGTACATGCAGTATATCAAATGCGGGGTGAGAAGAGTGAAACTCTCAAGGGAAGAACTGGAGAGGTATTCAAGGCACATCATATTAAAAGGCATGGGTATAGAAGGTCAGAAGAAACTATTATCCTCAAAGATTTTGGTTATAGGAGCGGGCGGACTTGGCGCACCAGCCCTTATGTATCTTGCGTCATCGGGTGTCGGGCATATCGGGATTGCAGATTATGACAAGGTCGAACTGTCAAATCTGCAAAGACAAATAATACATAAAACCAAAAATGTCGGAATTCGAAAAACTGTTTCAGCTATGAATACAATTCGTGAGATAAATCCCGATATAAATGTAGTTACATATGATACAAAAATAACCGCTGAAAATATCGGAGAGATAATAAAGGATTATGATTTTGTAATAGACGGTACGGATAATTTCCCTGATAAATTTTTGATAAATGACGCGTGCGTACTATATAAAAAGCCGTTTTGTCATGGCGGAGTACGTGGATTTTCGGGACAGATTATGACATATGTGCCAAATCAGGGACCGTGCTATCGCTGTATTTTTGAGGATATTCCAGCTATAGATAATTTTGAAAGTTGTTCACAGGTGGGCGTTATTGGCACGCTGCCGGGAATAATCGGGACTATGCAGGCGCTTGAAGCTCAGAAATATATAACAGGAGCAGGGGAGCTTCTGACGGGGAAGATACTGATTTTTGACGGACTTGCAATGAAATTTCGAGAGGTAAAGCTTCCGAAGAAAAACAAGTCTTGCCGTGTATGCGGAGAAAACGCGGATATAGTTGAACTGCGGACGGGCAATTATATTGAAAATACCGCCTGTAAGTTGAAAAACGAGGTTGATAATGGATAATAAGGTTATAAATCTTAAGGAATTAGACAATATAGATTTTGATAAGGTATCGCTTGTAGATATACGCCCAAGGGAAGTGTATCAATTCGGGACGATTCCGGGAGCGGTGAATATTCCCGCGACAGAACCGCAGTATCTATATGACCTGCCGCTTGAAAAAAAGGTTTATATATTCTGTCAGTCAGGAGAGATAAGCGGCGATTATGTTGAACTTATGTGTGATGCGGGCTATGACGCTTATCATTTGCCCATAGGATATCTCGGGTATCTTAAAAATGTTATGATCTGTGATAAAGGAAGGAATACCGGTTGAATAAAAGCGGTTTGATAGGGAACCTATATAACGATATCAATCCAAGTCAGATAAATCGCTCTTTATTATACTTAGATGTATATTTTCGGACTAAATATCTATATTTGCTATAATCGAGCCGATATCTTCCATTATACCGTCTTTCAGTTCAACAATCTCCGAATTGTGTTTTATGCAGAAATCTTTTATTCTTTTTCCCTGAGGATGCGAATTTAATTCTCCGTTCACGGCAAGCGTATTTTTCTTTATAAGACCTGTCGCTCCGCCGATAAATCCATAATCCATGCTTCTTAGTTTTATATATCCGGAATTTATTTCAAGCACATCTATGTTATAATCTTTTGCAGTTTTCGCAATCCTTTTATCGGCAGTTATAATCGCGCTGCCATTGACCATACATACACTGCATTTGCTGTATCCCTGTTTGACGTTCAGAATATCCTTTCCCATAGACTTATACGTTTCAAGAATTTCTATCGCCGTGTAAGCAGAGTTGCATATAACGTAATCTTTTAAAGCTGCCGCGTTATATGCAATATCAGCCGGATATTTGGCATCAAGCGATTTTGAGCCTTTAATCAGAGCAAAACCATCCGGCAGCAATCTTTTATAATGATTATAAGCCTCCAGCGCGCAAACAAAGCTGTTATTACCGATATAATGTATCTGTATATCAGCATGAGATGCGATTGCATCGTATAGACAATCAAGTCTGATGGTTGGTATAACCTGCAAGCCCGCATTTTCAAGACTGTATATAGTTCTGTTATCCGCTCTGCAATCTGCTATAACAATATTCATAATATATAAAAATCCCCTGAATTTATAATTTGGTTTACATAATATTATTATGGTAAACTTATCCTTCAAAAGTATCTAAAAAATCAACCGCCGCCTGTGCCATTATAGCGCTGCCGATTGGCAGCGCGTTTTCATCTGCGATAAATTTGGGACTATGTATCGGATAAATTGCGCCTTTATCCTTATTTCCGACGCCTAATTTAAAGTACGCCGAAGGAACAAGCTCTCCGAAGTACGCAAAATCATCACCTGCCATAGACGGCTTATCAAGAGTGACTACCTCATTTATACAGCTTAATTTTTCCGCGCTTTTTCTTATAATATCGTTCATCTTGCTGTCGTTGACAACAGGCGGAAACAGTACATTAAAATTAAAATCAACCGTTACATTCATTTCCTTGGCTGTGTCATTTGCGATATTTTCAAGCATCTCAATAAGTTTTTTACGTGTCACAGGGTCAATCGAGCGCGCTGTGCCTGTCATAACTGTTGTGTCAGGAATAGCATTGCGGCAGCTTCCGCCGTTAACGGAGCATATTGTGACAACGCACGGAAGATTATATTCTGACGGTATTTTGTGATATCTGTCTATTATCTTTGCCGCGGCGGATAATGGATTTATACTCTTTTCCGGATACGCGCCATGACCGCCGACACCATGTATTATAATTTCAAAATCATCCGGCGACGCCATAACAGAGCCGTCCTTTACCTGTATGTTTCCCGTCTTTTCGAGAGGTTCAACATGGAGCGCAAACGCGCCGTCAACATGAGGATTCTCCATAATGCCTTCCTCAATCATAGGAAGCGCTCCGCCGCTTCCCTCCTCTGCCGGCTGGAATACAAGCTTTACGTTGCCGCCGAGTCTGTCTTTCATGCCTTGCAAAATCTTTGCCGCACCCAAAAGACACGCTGCATGAATATCATGTCCGCAGGCATGCATATAACCCTCGCGCTCTGATTTTACTTCAAATTCGCTTTCGTCCTTTATCGGAAGTCCGTCTATATCCGCGCGCAAAAGTACCGTTTTACAGGCGTTTTTGCCGCTTATGGTGGCAACTGTACCTGTTTTTGCGGCAGTTTTATATTTTATTCCGTATTCGTTGAGTTTTTGACGTATAAATGATGAAGTTTTAATTTCTTCAAAATCAGTTTCCGGTGTTGTGTGCAGACGTCGTCTGATTTTGATAAGCTCCTCCTTTATCTCAAATGCCTTTTCTTCAATCATTTTATCATCTCCTCAAATTCCGCTTCACTTATGACGGTTACACCAAGACTGACGGCTTTGTCAAGCTTGCTTCCGGCTTCTGCTCCGGCAAGCACATATGCGGTCTTTTTTGAAACGCTTGAAGATGTCTTGCCGCCATAGCTTTCAATTATCCTGCCGGCATCACTTCGTTTATATTTTTCAAGTGTGCCTGTCAGAACAAATGTCATACCCTCAAAACGATTATCAACAACGGAGTTTTCACTGTCGTCAACACAATTCACGCCTGCGTCCTCGAGCCGTTTTATAAACGCGATATTCTGTTCCTGCGAGAAAAACTCAACTACAGACTTTGCCATTTTACCGCCGATATCCGGTATAACAGTCAATTCTTCAACCGTGGCATTACGGAGATTATCAAGCGTTTTATAACGCGCAGCAAGTATTTTTGCCGCCTTTTCGCCGATATGACGTATACCAAACGCGTTAATAAGACGGTAGAGCGGATTTGTTTTTGATTTTTCAAGCGCGGCGATAAGATTCTGCGCGGACTTTTCACCCATTTTATCCATGTCCGCGATATCAGACGGGTTTACATAATACAAATCCGCTGCTGTTTCAATCAGCTTTCTGTCAAGCATTTGTTCGATTATTGACGGACCAAGTCCGTCAATATCCATTGCCGTTCGCGACACAAAATGGATAATATTACGCAGTCTTTGAGCAGGACAGTTCACACCTGTGCAGCGATATGCGGATTCGCCTTCCTCGCGGACTATAAGCGCGCCGCATTCAAGGCAATGCAGCGGCATTTCAAATTCTTTCTCGCTGCCGTTTCTGCTTTCCTTTATCACCTCAACAACTGCCGGAATAATGTCTCCTGCTTTCTGAATAACAACCCTGTCCCCTATTCTTATATCCTTTTCACGGATATAGTCAAGGTTGTGGAGTGTGGCTCTTGACACGTTAGAACCCGCAATATGAACAGTGTCAAGTATAGCAAGAGGAGTTACAACACCCGTTCTGCCTACCTGTACTTTTATATCACGTATAACGGTAGTCTGTTTTTCGGCAGGGTACTTGTACGCGATTGACCATCTTGGAAATTTGGCTGTGTCGCCTAACATTTCACGCGATGCAATATCGTTTACCTTTATAACTGCGCCGTCTATATCAAAATACAGACTTCCTCTTTCCTCGCCTATTTCCATAACGCGTTCATATGCCTGTTCAATAGTGTCATATGATTTTTTGTCAAGTATAGTCTTAAAACCCTGTTCTTTAAGAAATTCAAGTCCCTGTGTGTGTGATTTGATATCCACACCCTGTATCCTCTGTATGTTGAATACAAATATATCAAGGTTACGTTTTGCCGCGATTTTCGGGTCAAGCTGTCTTAAAGAGCCTGCCGCGGCGTTACGCGGATTTGCGAAAAGCGGCTGCGCGGTTGCTTCAAGTACAGCATTTATCTTTTCAAAATTTGCGCGTGACAAAAACACCTCTCCGCGCACTTCAAGATAAGGAATATTATCTTTAAGCGTAAGAGGTATTGTCTTTATCGTTTTAAGATTTTCGGTTACATCCTCGCCTGTTATGCCGTCGCCGCGTGTTGAACCGCGCGCAAATACGCCGTCAATATATTCAAGCGATACTGAAAGTCCGTCGATTTTCTGTTCAACCACGTACTTTGCATCCGGTACAACAGCCTTGACGCGTCTGTCAAAGTCGAGTATTTCCTCTTTTGAAAAAGCCTTCTGCTGACTCAGCATCGGTACATCGTGCCGCACCTCGCTAAAGCCCTTTACAGGCTCGCCGCCGACACGCGCTGTCGGTGAGTTTGGCTTTTTATATTCGGGATATTTTTCCTCAAGCTGTTCAAGCTCCACAAGCATTGCGTCAAATTCAAAATCGGATATTTCCGGTGAATCTTCGACGTAATACTTATGGTTATGGTAATTCAGTTCTTTGGTTAATTTTTCAATACGTTTTTCTATATCGTTCATCAATCAAAAATCCTTTCTATTCTACGGATTTGCTTATCAAACCGTTACCGTAATACTGCGGCGTGTCGCCTATAATCACTGATTCGCTTATAAGCGCCGTTGTATTTACAGTTTCGGTTTGCTTGAAAGTAACCCCGACAAATGACATTTCTATTGAAACATCGAGGTATATCTTGTGATGTACATGGTTTATACCCGCAGATTCAAATTCCTCACGAAAATCAGTATTTACAACACTGACAGGATATATACGGACAGGAATTTTCGGGCCTGTGCCGGCAAGAAAATAAAAATCAGACGCGCTGCCTATCGGAACACCGATTGTTTCACATTCGCGTTCTTTAATCTTATTCTGAATAGTCTGATTAAGCTCTGCTTTCAGTTTGTTGACTTTTGAGGTGTTTGTTTCGATTGTTTTAACGCCTGTGTCACTTACCTCTGTAAGGTTTGCATACGTGTCATCCGAAAAGACCTCATATAGCGCGTCATTTACCACATTGTTTGCCATGTTATTTGCATACTTTTCTGCATAATCGAGAAAGGCGGGCTGCATTTTAATAAGCACCGCTATAATAATGCCGACACATAAAAGCAGCATAAACATAATAATTGCCGCTTTGCCCGTTCTTTTCCTTCCGCGAGATAAACCGCCAAGTCTCATATAAAATCCCTCCCCGACAAAGGTATAATATGCCGGGGAGTAAATTTTTGTTACATAGTTTTTCTTGTGTCTATTTCTTCTCTGATAAGTGAAACGAACTTATCAAGAGGCATTGTTTCGGTCTGATTTCCGTCACGGTGACGTACAGAAACAGTGCCTTCTTCCGTTTCCTTCTGACCGATAATAAGCATATACGGTATACGATTTATCATCTGAGCTTCTCTTATCTTATAGCCGATTTTTTCATTTCTGTCATCAAGCTCACAACGCACCTTTGCCTCACGCAAAGCTTCATAAACCTTATTTCCGTATTCGGCAAATTTTTCCGAAACCAAAATTACCTTAGCCTGTGTCGGAGCAAGCCATACAGGAAATTTACCGGCAAAATGCTCTGTCAGAATACCGATAAATCTCTCGATTGAGCCGAAGCATACGCGGTGAATCATAATAGGTCTTGATTTTTCGCCATTCTCGTCAACATATTCCAAATCAAAATTAATAGGCATCTGGAAATCAAGCTGGATTGTTCCGCACTGCCATGTTCTTCCGAGAGAATCTTCCAGATGGAAATCTATTTTAGGGCCGTAGAACGCACCGTCACCTTCGTTTATAACATAAGGCAGCTTTAACTGTTCAAGCGCGCTCTTTAAGCCGTTTGTCGCTGCTTCCCAGTCTTCGTCGCTGCCCATGCTGTTCTCAGGACGCGTTGACAATTCAATGAAATACTTAAATCCAAACTTGGTATAAACCTCGTTAATAAGATGAACAACACCTATAATTTCATCTGTAATCTGTTCTCTGCGCATGAAAATGTGCGCGTCATCCTGAGTAAAGCAGCGAACACGGAACAAGCCGTGCAACGCGCCCTTTAATTCATGACGGTGTACAAGACCAAGCTCGCCTACACGCATAGGCAATTCACGGTAGCTGTGCGGCTTTGACGCATATACCATTACACCGCCGGGGCAGTTCATAGGCTTTATACAGTAGGTATCTTCATCAATCGTTGTAGAATACATATTATCCTTGTAGTGATCCCAGTGACCGCTTGTTTCCCAAAGATGTCTGTTCATAATCAGCGGAGTTGAAACCTCAACGTAATTTTCTCTTGTATGAATATCACGCCAGTAATCTATCAAAGCATTTTTAAGCGCCATGCCCTTCGGAAGGAAGAACGGGAATCCCGGAGCTTCCTCGCTCATCATAAACAATCCCATTTCTTTGCCGATTTTACGGTGATCGCGTTTTTCAGCTTCTTCAAGAAGCACAAGATAATCCTCAAGTTCCTTCTGTGTTGCAAAAGCCGTACCGTTTATACGCGTAAGCATTGTGTTATTTTTGTCATTTTTCCAGTATGCGCCGGATTGTCCCATAATTTTGAAGGCTTTAAGGGCTTTTGTATAGCAAAGGTGCGGACCTACGCACATATCAACATATTCGCCCTGTGTATAAAAGCTTATAGGTTCATCATCTGCCAAATCACCGATATGCTCAACCTTGTATTTTTCGCCGCGGGTTTCCATAAGCGCAATAGCCTCATCTCTCGGTAGAATTGACGGTCTTATAGGAAGATTTTCTTTGACAATCTTCTTCATTTCCTTTTCAATATTCCGCAGATCCTCGTCAGACAGCTTGGTATCACCCAAATCAACATCATAATAAAAACCCTTTTCATTTGCCGGTCCGTATGCAAAATCAGCATGCGGATACAGACGCTTGATAGCCTGCGCCATAATATGCGCCGCTGTGTGACGTATTATATGCAATTCTTCTTCCGGAGCGCACTCCCCTACTCTTCCATCGTTATAAATTACTTTCATATTTTTATTCCTTTCTTTTATAAACTGAAAACACCCCTAAAGCACGGAGTATCCTCCATGACTTTAGGGGTGCAAAATTCGCACGGTTCCACCC
This sequence comes from uncultured Clostridium sp., assembly GCA_964634915.1. GTDB lineage: Bacteria > Bacillota > Clostridia > UBA1381 > UBA1381 > Hominilimicola. Next base: position 14,644 of record CAZWLT010000003.1, read on the forward strand.
TAATTACAATACAAAAAAGTATTGTCACTCAATTCGACCTTGTTTCGTAAAGGTATACGGTATGCTTAATGAGAAAATCCGTTCAGCATACAGCTCAGAAGCGGTATTCACTTTCAGCCCGCCAAGGAATACTTACAGCCCTGACACAATTTTGTGTCTTTGATATTCCCTCTCTTATGGTTTATGCTGAAAGCTACTGTCTTCATCATCGCCGTTATATTTATTTTAACACCGATTATCGGCTTTGTCAAGATATTTTGCGTTACT
>CAZWLT010000003.1:15010-32441 GCA_964634915.1 uncultured Clostridium sp.
GATTTTTTAACCTTAGCGACCTCCTCCGGTGTACCGCAGGCGACAACAGTTCCGCCGTTATCGCCGCCTTCAGGTCCCATGTCTATAATATAGTCGGCGGTTTTTATAACGTCAAGATTATGCTCAATAACAACAACCGTGTTTCCGCCCTCAACAAGTTTATTGAGCACCTCTGTCAGCTTATGAACATCGGCTGTATGCAGACCTGTTGTAGGCTCGTCAAGCACGTATATGGTCTTGCCTGTGCTTTTCCTTGAAAGCTCTGTTGCAAGTTTAACTCTCTGCGCTTCGCCTCCGGAAAGCGTTGTTGAACTCTGACCGAGTTTTATATATCCCAAACCTACTTCCTTCAAGGTTTCGAGCTTACGGCGGATTTTCTGAATATTTGCAAAAAAATCCAAAGCCTCGTCAACCGTCATATCAAGCACTTCATATATATTTTTACCCTTGTATTTGACTTCAAGCGTTTCGCGGTTATATCTCTTACCCTTGCAGACCTCGCAAGGAACATAAATATCGGCAAGGAAGTGCATTTCAATTTTCTTTATACCGTCACCGCAGCAAGCCTCGCATCGTCCGCCCTTTACGTTGAAGCTGAACCGTCCGGACTTATAACCACGCGCTTTCGCCTCATTTGTTGAAGCAAAAACCTCCCGTATATCATTGAAAAGATTTGTGTACGTTGCAGGATTTGAACGCGGTGTACGTCCAATCGGTGATTGGTTGATATCAATAATCTTATCAAGCTGCTCTACGCCTTTGATTTCCTTATGCTCGCCGGCATGAGTTCTTGCGCGGTTTAAAACATGCGCAAGCTTTTTATAAAGTATTTCATTTATAAGCGATGATTTGCCGGAGCCGGAAACACCTGTTACACACGTCATCACACCTGTGGGAATTTTAACGTTAATATTTTTCAGATTGTTTTCCTTTGCGCCCCTGATTTCAAGCCAGCCTGACGGTTTGCGACGTGTTTTCGGCACGTCGATTTTCATCTCGCCGCTAAGATATTTGCCTGTTATTGATTTTGGTGATTTAATAATATCCTGAACACTTCCAAACCCCACAAGCTCGCCGCCGTTTACACCGGCGCCTGGACCTATATCAATAATGCAGTCCGCGGCATACATTGTATCTGTATCGTGTTCAACAACAATAACGGTATTACCCAAATCACGCAGATGTTTTAGTGTCCCTATAAGTCTGTTATTATCACGTTGATGAAGTCCGATACTCGGCTCGTCAAGTATATATAAAACGCCCATAAGCCCTGAACCTATCTGTGTTGCAAGACGTATTCTCTGAGCTTCGCCGCCGGATAGTGTCCCCGATGAACGTGAAAGGGACAGGTAATCAAGTCCTACATCAATCAGAAACTTTAGCCTTGCCTTGATTTCTTTTACCACCTGTGAAACAATAATCATTTCCCTGTCGGTAAATTCAAGATTTTCCATAAATTCCATTTCTTTTTTTATAGGAAGCTGTGTAAACTCATATATATTCAATCCGCCAACTGTTACAGCAAGAACTTCATCGCTAAGTCTCGCGCCGTGACATTTGGGACAAGTTACATCATTTATATAATTTTCAATATTATTTTTGACATAATCGAATGTATTGGAGTGATATCGTCTGTCAAGATTTGTTATAACACCCTCAAACGGCGCCATTAATTTACCTGTTCCATATCCGCGTTCATAATTCATCTCAATTTTTTCATCACCTGTACCGTAAAGGATAATATTTTTTATATCCTCCGGCAAATCCTTGTACGGAGTGTTTATATCAAATCCGTAATGATTTGCAAGCGACGTATAATACATATGCGCCATTGAGTCGCTCTTGTCGGCGTTCGCCCAGCCTGTGGCAGTGACAGCGCCTTCTAAAAGGCTAAGATTTTCATCTGACACAACAAGCTGCGGGTCAATTTTTGACAGCGCTCCAAGTCCGTCACAATGCGGACATGCTCCATACGGATTATTAAACGAGAACAGTCTCGGTGCAAGCTCATGCAGACTGATACCGCATTCATCACACGCAAAATTCTGGCTGAACGGCATTATTTCCCCGCCGATTATTTCAACAAGCACCACATCACCGGTCAGCGCGATAGCTGTTTCAAGTGAATCTGTAAGCCGCTGTGTTATATTATCACGTATTATAAGTCTGTCTATGATTATCTCAATATTATGCTTTTGTGTCTTTTTAAGCTCAATATCTTCGCTAAGGTCGTACTGCACACCATCGGCCTTGACACGCACATAACCGCTTTTTCGCGCGTTCTCAAACACCTTCTTATGCTCGCCCTTTTTGCCGTGAATAACAGGCGCCAATATCTGAATTTTTGTACCCTCGTCAAGAGCCATAACAGCGTCAACAATTTGGTCAATACTCTGCTTTTTGACCTCCTTACCGCATTTAGGACAATGCGGAATACCGACTCTGGCATACATAAGTCTTAAATAATCGTATATTTCCGTCACCGTGCCAACCGTTGAACGCGGATTTTTTGACGTTGTTTTCTGGTCAATACTGATTGCCGGTGAAAGTCCCTCAATATAGTCCACATCAGGCTTGTCCATCTGTCCCAAAAACATTCTCGCATACGAAGAAAGCGACTCAACGTATCGTCTTTGCCCCTCCGCATAAATCGTATCAAATGCGAGCGATGATTTTCCAGAACCCGAAAGACCTGTCAGAACAACAAGTTTTTCACGCGGAATTCTGACATCAATGTTTTTAAGATTATGCTGTCTTGCGCCTTTTATAATAATATCTTTTTCCATCTTCCGCTACCCTCTTATTGCAAATAGCATGTGCCTGTTATTTTCTTCCTTTCAAGCACATCATTTCTTGCATCCATTGCCATCTTGAAATCCTCCATCATTGATTGAGTAAAGATAGTTTCAATCATCGGATGCTCAGAATGTATCATTGTCGCATGATTAATTACCTCAAGCCTTTCAGACTCGCTGAATTCGCGTATATCAATAATTTCAACAGTATAACCTGTTTCGTCTTTTATAATCTGTTCAACATCATAAATATCCTGCATTGTTATATTTTTGTCGCAGAAGCATATAAAGTCAATCAGATTATCATTTTCAAGCATATATATAATAGGCGTAAGAATATTTTCTGATATAATTTTCGCCATTTTTGCTCTTAATTCCATATCCATCTTATTCACTCATTTCCTTTTCTAATTTACGCATCTTATCACGAAGAATTGCAGCCTTTTCAAATTCAAGATTTTCAGCCGCCTTAATCATCTTTGCCTCAAGCTCTGCAATTTCCTTTTCGTAGTTCACGATTATTTCATCATTATTTTCATTGTCATCAACAGGCTTCAGTGATTCGATTATATCACGTATATCCTTTTTGATTGTCTTTGGAACTATACCATGCTCCTCATTGTATTTCCGCTGTATTTTTCTTCGTCTTTCTGTTTCATCAATAGCGTTGCGCATTGATTTTGTTATTGTGTCGGCATACATGATAACCTGTCCTTCACTGTTGCGCGCGGCGCGTCCGATTGTTTGTATAAGCGACATTTCGCTTCGCAAAAATCCTTCCTTATCGGCATCAAGTATAGCAACAAGCGCAACCTCCGGAATATCAAGACCTTCACGCAGAAGATTGATTCCTACAAGCACATCAAATTCACCGGTACGCAAGTCTTTTATAATTTCTGTACGTTCGATAGTGGTTATATCCGAGTGCATATAACGAGCCTTTATGCCGACACCTGTGAGATAATCCGTCAAATCCTCAGCCATTTTCTTTGTAAGCGTTGTCACAAGCGTGCGAAAGCCTGATTCTGTGCGTTTATTAATCTCCCCTATAAGGTCGTCAATCTGATTTTCTGTGGGCTTGACAAAAATCTCAGGGTCAAGCAGACCTGTCGGACGCAATACCTGTTCCGCAACAACTGACGAATGTTCCTTTTCGTAATCGGCAGGCGTTGCGCTGGTGAATATTACCTGATTGAGCCGTTCTTCAAATTCCTCAAATTTCAGGGGTCTGTTATCTGCCGCGCTCGGCAGACGGAAACCATACCGGATAAGAGTTTCTTTTCTTGCTCTGTCACCGTTATACATTGCGCGCACCTGCGGTATTGTAACGTGTGATTCGTCAATAATCATAAGATAATCGTCCGGCAGATAGTCAAGCAAGGTGTAAGGAGCGCTGCCCGCCTTCCGTCCGCTTATGTGACGCGAATAATTTTCTATACCCTGACAGAAACCGATTTCCCGCATCATTTCAAGGTCATACATTGTTCGCTGTTCTATCCTCTGCGCCTCAATAAGCATATCATGTTCCTTGAAATATTTAACCTGCTCGCGCATTTCTTCTTCGATTGTCCTAAGCGCAATTTTCATTTTTTCATCGGTTGTGACATAATGTGATGCCGGATAAATTACACAATGCTGACGCACTCCTATAATTTCGCCTGTCACAACATTGATTTCGCATATACGCTCGATTTCATCACCAAAGAATTCAACGCGTATTGCATTTTCGCCGTTATTTGAAGGAAAAATTTCCAGCACATCGCCACGCACGCGAAATTTGTTTCTCACAAAATTTATGTCGTTACGTTCATACTGCATTGCGACAAGCTTTTTCAGTATTTCGTTTCTGTCCTTTTCCATACCGACACGCAGCGACATCATAAGGTTCTTATAGTCTTCCGGATCGCCAAGACCGTATATACAAGACACACTGGCAACTATAATAACGTCCTTACGTTCAAACAACGCAAAGGTCGCGCTGTGACGCAGCTTGTCTATTTCCTCGTTGGTCATTGCGTTTTTCTCGATAAAGGTGTCAGACTGAGGAATATATGCCTCCGGCTGATAATAGTCATAGTAGGACACAAAAAATTCTACACAGTTATTCGGAAAAAACTCCTTGAATTCACTGCACAGCTGTGCCGCAAGTGTTTTATTATGCGCAAGAACTATTGTCGGCTTATTAACCTGTGCAATAATATTTGCCATTGTAAATGTCTTACCCGAGCCTGTTACTCCGAGCAAGGTCTGAAATTTTTCGCCCTTGTTGATTCCGTCTACAAGAGTCTTTATAGCCTGAGGTTGGTCACCCTGAGGTGTAAATTCCGAAACAAGTTCAAATTTATCCATAGAATTCCCTTCTTAATTAATATTAATTGAGCGGTCTGAGTAATTCAAACCGCCTTATTTTTTCAGATTTTTTACAAGAATATTTACACGTCTTGCGTTTACAGATGTGTATTTTTCCACCTCTGATTTGATTGCTTGCTGTACTTTTGCGCATACTTTGAAAATATCGCAGCCATATTCCAGAATAACAGTCATATCGATATGTACCCCATGCTGCGTCTTACGCAGGTTTATATTCTGCACTTTCACAACTTCTTTGAATTTCTTCGTTTCATGTATCGCTATTGAATTTATTACATTGTCTGATATGGTATAATCGCCCATATAGCTGAACGTGGGACGAACAATAGATTTGTCTGCCTCGGCAGTGTCAATTTCTTTATCCAGATTTTTCTGAAAACGTCTTAAAGGGTGCAGGAAATATCCCGAAAAATCCTTTTTAATTTCAAATGTCGGAACAGGAATTACATGCTTACCCTCAACAGTACGCATACGCAGCGCCATATTCATTTCTTCCTGTGTCGCAACGTCTTCAATTCTTACAATCTGTTCAACGGCGCCGACACCAAGATTTTTGACAATTTTATTAACCATTCCGTCTGATGTGCCGAGAATCATCAGACATTTTATATTATTTTTTTTAATTGCCGTTTTAATCTCATTGACCTGCGGCGCATTCATAAAAAGCGCATGTTTTACCGATGCAATTTTTGTCGGCTCCCTTTTGGCGGATGAGCCGGCAATAACCTTACCGTGTGAAATCAGCAGTCCGTCATCTATTATAGCGTCAGCGCCGTACTTCTGCGACACCACAACGCTTCTGTAGCTTTTTCCCGTACCGCTCGGTCCGACAAATGCAATAACTTTCATAATTCTAATTCCTTATATCAATTCTTGTTCTGTTTTATCTTGTATGACAAAGTCATAAGCGGGTCAGACAAATGTACATTTTCCACCGCCACGTCCTTGTCAAAGTTCAGTTCGGTATATGTAAAGTTCATAAGACCTTTAACACCGCCGTTTACCAGTCTTTCCGCCGTTTCATAAACAGCACGCTTTGGCACCGCGATAATACCGATATCAACACGATTCTTTGAGAGAAAGTCCTCAAGCATATCGATTGACATAACCTCTATACCGTTAAGCTCAGTACCGATAACATTTTTATCATTATCAAATATACCGACAAGCTTAAAACCGCGCTTTTCAAATGTATCATGGCTTGCAAGCGCGCGTCCGAGATTACCGGCGCCGATTATAACTGTTGTATCACCGTCGTTAAGCCCTAATATATCGCCTATTTCGCCGTAAAGATGCTCAACGTTATAACCATATCCCTGCTGACCAAATCCGCCGAAATAATTAAAATCCTGTCTTATCTGTGATGCAGTAACATTCATTTTTAAACTCAGCGCGTTTGAAGATATTCGTTTCACGCCCTGATTTAAAAGTTCTCCGAGATATCTGTAGTACCTCGGCAGACGCTTGACCACGACCGATGGTACTTTTTTTTCATTTACGTTCATATCTCACATACCCCTTGTTAATTATATATCAATAATTATATCATATTGTATGTCATTTGTACAGACTTTTTAATTAGTATTTTAAGACAAAAAAATCAGGCATAGCTGCCTGATTTCAGATTCCAAAAATAAACTCTACCGTACCCACGTACGCCGACGAGTTCATTTTTGAAAAATCTGCCTTAATTTCACAAAATCTGCCAATTAGTTGTTTTCCGCAAGAAAATCATTAATTTTCTTTACAAGCTCATCAGCGTCAACACCGTGAACCATGCAAGCGTCTGCGATTGATTCGCCCTGTGATGCAGGACAGCCGAGGCAGTGCATTCCGATTCCCATAAGAATTGGAGCGATACCCTGATTTATCTCAAGCGCCTCGCCTATAAGAGTTTCTTTAGTTATCTGCATTTTTGTTTCCTCCTTCTGTTATATTAAAACATTCCTCAAATTCGATACTGTCAATGGTTTCCTTATCAATCAGCTTTTGCGCAACCTTTGAAAGTACATCCATATTTTCAACAAGAATTTGTTTTGTTTTTCCGTATTGTTCTGTGATGATTTTTTTAACCTCACCGTCTATATCGGCAGCGGTTTTTTCGGAATACGGCTTTGACTGTGCAAAGTCACGTCCGATAAACACTTCACTGCCGCTGTCGTACGATACAAGTCCGATTGATTCAGACATACCGTATTTTACAACCATCTGACGCGCAATAGCTGTCGCGCGCTGAATGTCATTTGACGCGCCGGTGCTTATATCATCCATTGTGACTTCTTCCGCGGCTCTGCCGCCAAGAAGCACCTTTATTTCATCAAGCATTCCGTTCCTTGAAGTATATTTTTTATCCTCATCCGGTACTGACATTGTAAATCCGCCTGCCCTGCCCCGTGATACAATAGAGATTTTATGCACATGCGAATCCTTTGAAATCAGCTTTGTAATAACAGCATGACCCGCCTCATGATATGCCGTCAGCTTCTTTTCCTTTTCGCTGACAGTATGCGAGTTCTTTTCATTACCCATCATTACTTTCAGATTTGCATCCTCTATATCAAGCCTTGTAATTTTTTTATGATTTTTATTCGCTGCAAGGATTGCAGCCTCGTTCATAAGATTTTCCAAGTTTGCGCCTGAATAGCCGATTGTTGCTTTTGCAATCTCCGTCAGGTCAACATCTTCCGCAAGCGGTTTATTTCTTGAATGAACTTTCAGTATTTCTTCTCTGCCTTTTAAGTCAGGAATGTCAACAACAACCTGTCTGTCAAAACGTCCCGGTCTTAAAAGCGCCGGATCAAGCACGTCAGGTCTGTTCGTCGCGGCAATTATAATAATGCCTTCGTTGTTTCCGAAGCCGTCCATTTCAACCAAAAGCTGATTAAGCGTCTGTTCACGTTCATCATTGCCGCCGCCCATACCGGCGCCGCGTTGCCTGCCGACAGCATCTATTTCATCTATAAATACAATACACGGCTTATATTTTTCTGCCTGTTGAAACAAGTTTCTCACTCTTGATGCACCGACACCGACATAAAGCTCAACGAAATTTGAGCCGCTCATTGTAAAGAACGGAACATTAGCCTCGCCGGCAACAGCCTTTGCAAGAAGCGTTTTACCTGTACCGGGCGATCCGACAAGGAGTACGCCCTTTGGTATTCTTGCGCCAAGCTCTCTGTATTTCTGCGGATTTTTCAGGAATTCCACAACCTCTTCAAGTTCCTTTTTTGCTTCATCGGCGCCCGCCATATCCTTAAAGGTAATACCTGTTTTATCATAGACAAGCTTTGCGGCGTTCTTTGTGAAATTACCCACGCCGCCTTTTCTGCCAAGCAGCAAAGCCATGAACAGCAATATAATTACCGTTGAGATTATATTGCTTATCGCTACCCATGATATTTTTGATTCATGCGCGTTCTGTGTCAGTTTACCCTCAGACATCTGTTTGTTGATTTCTTCACCGATATCCTGCTGCATCACGTCAAGCGACGGAATCACTACCTTGGCTTTCCTGCCGTCTTTCATTTCCGCCGTCACGTCATTTCCGGAAACCGTCATAGATATGAACTGTTCGTTTTTTATACCATTAACAAATTCAGAATAATCAATTTCCGGTGTAGCTGATATGAGATTTACAACAATAGTATAAATTACATATATACCAATAATCATAACCAGCCAGACACCTAAGCCTGTAAATCTTTTCTTCAAATTGTTACCTCCTGTAAAGCTTTGAATTCCACTCTTATTCCTTTGTTCTCAAACAAAAATCTGCGGTCAACACGGTTTCCGACCGCCGCAATCTCTCCGTTAATTTCGATTATAGGAACAGAATTCCGCTTTTCTTTCGGAATTTTTTCATTTATGAAATAATCCTTGATTTTTTTACTGCCCTCCATACCGTCAGGGCAGAATTTATCACCGCTTTTGCGGCTTCTTATAACAATACGGCTGCTTTCGCCGCAGGAAAGATACACCGCGCCGTCTTGTTTTCTTGTATCAGTAAAAGATATACTAACCTTTTTTGATATCTCATGTATTTCGCCTGTTGAATTAATGCAAAATTCGTATTCAAACGGTTTTATATCATCTGCTTTTTTACTGATAATAAGTTTGCCGTATTCAATCCTTGCGCATACGTTATCCGCAAGATTTATGCTCTTGCCGCTGTTCTTTCCAATTAACGTCAAAATATCATTTACATAGCCGGCGGAAATATCATTAAGGCTTGTATACGCGTATTTCAGCATATGACGTATAACACGTCTTTGAAGCGGCATATCCAGCTTTAAGAGCTCATTTATTTTTACACTGCCGTTATTTACAATATCTTTATACGCCATATCCGCATATTTTTCAATATATGCAGTGTCCTCCTTTATCATTACCGCGTTTTCTGTCACAGTATTGATAAAATTTGAATTAAATTCCCTCTGAATCAGCGGAATTAATATATGGCGAATTTTATTACGCGTATAACCGTCTGTAAAATTTGTGCTGTCTGTGACATAAGCAAGACCATTTTCGCCGCAATACCTTTCAATATCCTCCCTGCTGACATCAAGCAGCGGACGGATAATATCATCTCTTTTATACGGTATACCGCACAAGCCGTTAATCGAACTGCCGCGCATAAAATTCATTATAAGCGTTTCCGCATTATCATTTTTGTTATGCGCTGTGGATATTTTATTTATACCGTGTTCTTTTTGCAGTTTTTTAAAGAATTCGTATCTAATCTGACGTCCGGCAAGTTCCTCGCTGAGCTTGTTTGCGCTTGCATATGACGGAATATCCGTATTCAATGTAAAACATTCAATACCGAGCGACGCTGAAAATGCCTTGGCAAATTCCTCGTCACGCGCAGCCTCGCTTCCGCGTATACCGTGATTTACGTGCGCGGTGTAAAGACTTATTCCGATTTCGTCTTTAATGGAATACAGCGCATGAGTAAGACAAACACTGTCTGCGCCTCCTGAAAGTCCGACAAGTACTCTGTCCCCTTTTGAAATCAGGCTGTATTCTTTTATTGTCTTTTTGATTGTATCTAAAATCATGGTTCTTCCCTGACTGCAAATTCAATATTTGAAAACTTGGTATATTCACCCTTCCAGCCAAGCTTAAAAGAGCCTGTTTCGCCGCTTCTGTTTTTTGCCATAATACACTCGGCAAGGTTTTTATCGTCAGTTTCCTTATTGTAGTATTCATCTCTGTACAGGAACATAACAATATCAGCGTCCTGCTCTATTGCGCCTGATTCACGCAGGTCAGAGAGCATAGGCCGTTTATCGCTTCTGCCCTCGCTCGCTCTTGAAAGCTGTGACAGCGCAATGACAGGTATGTTAAGCTCCTTTGCAAGTATCTTCAGTGAACGTGATATCTCTGAAATTTCCTGTTGTCTGTTATCATTTCGTCCGCTTGCCTGCATAAGCTGAAGATAGTCGATTACTATAAGCTCAAGATTTTTAGTCTGTTTGAGCCGTCTGCATTTTGCGCGAATTTCCGATACGGTTATTGACGCTGTATCATCTATATACATAGGCGCGGTTGCGACTCTGTCAACAATCGCTCCTATTTTTTCCCAATCCTCGCCTTTTATATCGCCTGTGCGGATTTTATTTGAATTGACAAGCGCCTGTGAGCAAATTATACGATTTACAATCTGTTCTCTCGGCATTTCGAGATTAAAAAGAGCGACTGTTTTCTTCTGTGATATACTTACATATTCCGCAATATTAACGGCAAAGCTCGATTTACCCATACCGGGACGTCCGGCGATAAGTACCAACTCGCCGCCGTGAAGACCGCCGGTACGTCTGTTCAGCTCATCAAAACCCGTTGAAAGTCCCGTCAGACCATTGCCATTCATAGAGTTTTCAACAAGCTCCTGATAACTGCCAAGGAAAATTTCGCTTATAGGCAAAATCTCACTGCTGTCTCTCGATGATGAAACATCAAAAATGAGCTGTTCAGCCCGGTCAACAACTCTTTCAACCTTGTCCGATTCGTTATATGCCATGTCAGAAATAGCATTTGCGCTCTGTATAAGCGAACGCAGTATTGATTTATCCTTTATAATCTGCGAATAATAAGTCACATGCTTTGTTGTCGGCACATTCGTTGCTGCAGTTCGCAAATACGGTACGCCGCCGACAGCCTCAAGTTTGTCATTCTGGCTGAGTCTGTTTGATACTGTGATAAAATCTATCGCAAGATTTTCGTTAAACAAATCAATTATTGCCGAATAAATCTCCCTGTTTTGAGGGAAATAAAAATCAGACGGCTTGACTATTTCCGCCGACTCCGCAACAGAGTGGGAATTTGTAAGAGCGCTGCCTATAACAGCAAGCTCCGCCTCCCGGCTGTATGGCAGTTCTCTGCCCATAACATCAACCGGATTTGACATTTCTGCCATTTGCTTTCCCTCCCGTTTAATTATATCTGTTCAACGACTACAGTAAGTTTGCCGACAACACCTGTATAGATTTTAACATCAACGGTTGTTGTGCCAAGTGATTTGATGCCTTCAGGCATAACAAATTTCTTCTTGTCCAGCTTTATATGGTGCTGACTCGTAAGAGCCTCTGAAACATCCTTTGATGTTACAGAACCGAACAGCTTACCGTTGTCACCCGCTTTAGCCTTCAGAACAACTTTAATTTCCTTCATCCTGCCGGCAATGGCGTTTGCTTCTTCAAGCTCCGCCTTCTGCTTGTATTCAAGCGATTCCTGTTTTCCCTTTAAAATATTTATGTTTGACTTTGTAGCAAGCTCAGCAAGACCCCTTGGCAGCAGATAATTTCTTGCGTATCCGTCAGATACGTTAACCATCTGACCTTTTTTACCCTGACCTTTTACATCCTTAGTTAAAATAACCTGCATTTTTCTTCCTCCACTCTACATTTCATTATTTTTAAGATATTCGCCGACGGCGGCAATAACGTCGTCAACAACCATATCAACATTCTTGTCCTTTATCTGCGCGCCGGCAACCGTGCTGTGTCCGCCTCCACCGAGATATTCCATTATAAGCTGAACATTAATATCCCCAAGCGATCTCGCGCTCACACCGATGGCATTATCGAGCGGATATACAACTATCGACGCGGATATATCGTCAATATTAAGCATTTCATCTGCCGCCTGCGACGCAATAACCCTTATATTACGGATTTTGTCATAAGTCCTTGCAACCGCAATATGCGGCGCGATTACCGTTGCGGTTCTGACCATATCAGCACGGTTTATATAGTCATCCTTGCTGACATTAAACATCTTCTTTACGTCTATTGTGTTAAGTCCAAGCCGTCTTAAATATGACGCGGCTTCAAAGGTTCTGACACCTGTTTTGACAATAAAGTTCTTTGTATCCATAATAATACCGGTATAAAGACATTCCGCTTCAATCGCGGTAAGCGCGCTGCCAAGATTCATATATTCAAGCAACTCCGTTGCCATTTCACAGGTTGATGAAGCATACGGTTCATGGTATATCAGCGAGCATGGATTTATAAAATCCGTTGAACGTCTATGGTGATCTATAAGAACAACCTTTGCCGCTTTTTCCACAAGACGCTGACATGGCAGCATTGCCGGCCGGTGAGTGTCAAGTATGATAACAAGAGTATTCTGCGTGCAGATTTCAAGCGCGGTTTCGCCGCTTATGAACATACCCCTGTATTCATCAATTTCACGTAATTCATCATACATTGTCTTTATCGCAGGCGAATTATTATCATGAATTATATATGGCGCTTTATTTAACGCGCGAACTGCTCTTGAAAGTCCCATTGCCGCTCCAAAGCAGTCATAATCCGCGCCGGAATGCCCCATAAATATAACCTTATCCGCGCCCAAGATAAAATCTTTCAGCGCGACAGCAAACGCTCTCGTTTTTACTCTTGTGCTTTTTTCGTAATCACGCGCCTTGCCGCCGTAGAATGAAAACTGTGTATCGTCCTTTATGCTGACCTGATCGCCGCCGCGTCCGAGCGCCATGTCAAGAGCGCTTCTCGCATAAGAGTCATTTTCTTCAAGAGAACCTCCTATGCCGATACCTATACTTATACTTACAGGGAGCTTAATATCCTCTCCGACTTTTCTTACCTTTGTAAGTATATTGAATTTTTCATCAATATACTTGGACAGATATTTATGTTCAAAAAACATATAGTATCTGTCGCGGTCGGTACTTTTAATCAGCGCGTTTCCCTCTGCCGCCCATTCATTGACGCATTTTCTTATCTGTGATAATATCTTTTGCCGGTCATTGTCATTGACACGCTGCAATACATCCTCGTAGTTATCTATGTTTATTATAGCGATATCTGTTTTTTCGTTTGTATACAGGTTTTTCATTTCAACCTCAGCGGTTTTGTCTATGAGGTATATATAAACCGAAACCTTGTCTTCATTTTCTGTTGAAGAAAGCTGTTTGTTTTTTATTGTTGATGCAATAAAATTGTATCTTCCGCTATCGATTTTAATGTATTTTTCATAGTAAGGCGCGTTTTTCAGTACCTCTCCCCATTTTATATCCGAAAGAATTAAATCTATCTTTGTTTCAAAAAGATTCCTATTCATAAACAATTCGGAAAACTTGTCGTTATACCAGTGAATTGTTCCGTCTATATGCGCAACAGCGGTAGGTATGGGAAAAGCGCCAATCAGATTTGATGATGTGGTATTTGTATTTTTTGCAAGTATATCAAGATAATTATTCACACTTTCTTTCTTACCGCTTTGAAGAATTGAAACCAAAACAAACAAAGCTATTCCGGCTATAATCTCAGCAATACCGATATATTGTTTTTCTGTCAGAATAACCGCAATGCCGCCCAAAATCAACAGCGAAGCAGAAATTAAGGCTGCATGTGCAAATATTTTTGTTATTTGCCCGTAATGTTTTTTCATAAGTCCCTCCGAACGCGCCGTATATACTTTTAAGATTGACGGCCTCTTAAATATTTCTTGAGTTCGGACATATCCGCAAATTCTATTTCAAGCTCATGTCCGTTTTCTTCACCTATCGAAAGCAACTCAGAAATTTTGTTATCCACGCTTGAAAAACTGAGTCCGAGACGTCTTGCAAGTATGTAATCCATAGCAATTACAGTAGCTATTTCGTTTGATACGCTCTCGTATTCGCCGATTTCGTCATAATCGGCAAGAGTTTTGTAAAGATTTGCTATTTCCGAAAGAATTTCTCCCTTAATCATATCAATAGCTTTCAGATTTGATGAAATGTTCATAATTATGTCCTCCAATGATGTATTAAAATTATTTATTCCTATCTGATAATATATTCTATCACAAACTTCAAATCAAGTCAATAAAATCGCATAACTTTGCCATAATTAGACAAAAACACCCGCATAATGCGGGCGTCTGTATCCATATTTATATATTTTCCGATATAAGTTTTGCGATTTCCTTACAGCCAACCTTTGTCATGCCGTCCGACATGATATCGCATGTTCTGTAATTTAAGTCAAGCACCTTTGAAACAGCCTTTTCAATTGCGTCCGCCTCATCCATAAGGTCAAATGAATATCTCAGCATCATAGCCGCTGAAAGTATAGTCGCGATTGGATTTGCAATATCCTTGCCGGCAATATCCGGCGCGCTACCGCCGCTCGGCTCATACAAACCAAACTTTGTTTCGTTCTGACTTGCTGACGGAAGCATACCGATTGAGCCTGTAATCATTGATGCCTCGTCGGAAAGAATGTCGCCGAACATATTTTCGGTAACCATTACGTCAAACTGTGCCGGATCACGCACAAGCTGCATTGCAGTGTTGTCAACAAGCATATGCTCAAGTGTAACTTCAGGATAGTCCTTTGCGACTTCATTTAAAACCTTTCTCCACAGACGCGATGAATCAAGCACATTTGCCTTGTCAACACTTGTAACCTTCTTATTACGTTTCATTGCGACTTCAAATGCTTTTATCGCAATTCTTCTGATTTCATTTTCGTTGTATGAAAGAGTATCTGTCGCAGTCGTAACGCCATCAATTTCTTCTGTCTTTCTGTCGCCGAAATAAAGACCGCCGGTAAGCTCACGCATTATAAGCATATCAAAGCCCTTCGCGCTTATTTCCTCTTTAAGCGGACAAGCGCCTGATAGCTGCGGATACAAAAGACACGGTCTTAAATTTGCGAATAGTCCAAGCTCCTTTCGAATTTTCAAAAGACCCGCTTCCGGACGAAGATTTGCCGGCAATTTGTACCACGGTGATGTTGTGGTGTTTCCGCCGATTGAGCCCATAAGCACCGCGTCTGACTTTTTACATATTTCAATCGTTTCATCCGGCAGCGGCACACCGAATTTATCAATGGCGCAGCCGCCCATATAAACTTCTGTATAATTAAACTTGTGTCCGTATTTCCTGCTTACAGCATCAAGCACGGTGACTGCCGCCGAAACAATTTCAGGACCTATTCCGTCACCGGGAATAAGCGCTACATTAAATTCTGACATTATTATTCCTCCGTATAAATTAATTGCTTTTCTTTATATATTCCACAAGACCGCCCGCATTTATAATGCCCTGCATGAATTCGGGGAACGCGACAGCGCGGTATGTCTTGTTCTTTGTCTTGTTTGTGATAATGCCCGTATCAAAATCAACCTCAACCTCATTACCCTCATCGATATCAGCCGACGCCTCCGCGCATTCAAGGATAGGAAGTCCGATATTGATTGAATTGCGGTAGAAAATTCTTGCGAAATCCTTTGCGATTACGCATGAAATACCGCTTGCCTTTATAGCGATAGGCGCATGCTCGCGCGATGAACCGCATCCGAAGTTCGCGCCGCCGACCATGATATCGCCTGTCTGCACCTTATTTATAAATTCCTTGTCAATATCCTCCATGCAGTGCTTAGCAAGCTCCTTCGGGTCAGATGTTGTAAGATGTCTTGCGGGGATTATTACGTCTGTATCTATGTTGTCACCATATTTTATAACTTTTCCGTTTGCTTTCATGATTACATAACCTCCTCCGGTGATGTTATTTTGCCTGTTATCGCGCTTGCGGCCGCGACTTCGGGACTTGCAAGATAAACTTCGCTTTCGATATGTCCCATACGTCCGATGAAATTTCTGTTGGTAGTCGAAACACATCTTTCGCCCTCGGCAAGTATACCCATATGACCGCCAAGACAAGGTCCGCAGGTAGGAGCGGAAATAACGCAGCCTGCCTCAACAAGAGTTGACAACGTACCGTCCTGCAGCGCCTCAAGATATACCTTTTGAGTTGCCGGAAATACGATTACTCTTATTCCCTTCTTTACGCGCTTGTCTTTAAGAATTTGAGCGGCGCGGCGCAAATCTGAAATACGTCCGTTTGTGCAAGAGCCGATAACTACCTGGTCAATTGCAACATCGCCCCAGTTTTCAGGAGTTCTTGCATTCTCGGGAAGATGCGGAAATGCTACTGTGTGAGGTACCTGTGAGAGATCAATATCAATAACCCGCGCGTATTCGGCATCCTCATCAGCCTCAAATACCGTGTATTCTCTCTCTGAATGCTCCTTCATATATTCTCTTGTAAGGTCATCAACTTCAAATATACCGTTCTTTGCGCCCGCTTCAATCGCCATATTTGCGATAGTGAAACGGTCATCCATAGTAAGAGTGTGCATACCCTCGCCTGTAAATTCCATTGATTTATACAGCGCGCCGTCAACGCCTATCATACCGATTATATGTAAAATAAGGTCTTTTCCGCTTATGTATTTGTTAAGAGAGCCTGTAAGATTGAACTTGATAGCCTCAGGCACCTTGAACCATGCCTTGCCTGTTGCCATGCCTGCAGCCATATCTGTTGAGCCTACGCCTGTTGAAAACGCTCCCAAAGCGCCGTATGTACACGTATGAGAATCAGCGCCTATAACAACATCTCCCGCGACAACCAATCCTTTTTCAGGAAGAAGCGCATGCTCTATACCAACCTCGCCCACTTCAAAATAATTTACAATATCATGTTCCTTTGCGAAGTTTCTTACTTTCAAAGCCTGCTGCGCGGACTTGATATCCTTGTTCGGAGTAAAATGGTCAGGCACAAGAGCAATCTTTGTCTTATTGAATACGCTGTCCTGTCCTATTTTATCAAATTCTCCTATCGCGACAGGAGTTGTGATGTCATTACCGAGAACAAGGTTTAAATCTGCCATTATCAATTCGCCGGCTTTAACACTGCTTTTTCCTGCCGCATGAGCAAGAATTTTCTGCGTCATGGTCATTCCCATAAATATCA
>CAZWLT010000004.1:0-26273 GCA_964634915.1 uncultured Clostridium sp.
TCTTTTCGTTATTTTTATTTTTATGACACATCAAAATCACTCCTTCCACAGTTAGAAATTTTTCTAAAATTTTATAAACGCTATCCAATCTCAGCGACAGGATTAACAAACAAAAATATCGGGTATACTTAAACCTCGGCAATGAATATAGTCAAACCAATTCTTTTTTTCTTTTTCAACTGATCCAGGACATTATCTACTAAGTTATAAAGTAATCGCAGACAAAAAAAGAGCAGCTAAAAAGCGACTGCTCTCACATACTATAGAGATAAAGGCAAACAGCACATTTGTGATAAACAGCTGCTTGCCTTATAAAAACGCAATTAATGTTTAACCGATAATTGTAGTATTTTTGATAATAGTATACTCTCCATTTAACGACTTGTTAAGAGTGACATCTACAATCTTGCTGACAGGTTCTGCTGTTACAAGATTTTCCTTGCATATCACCATATAATTCATACCTTCTACAACCTGTGTGCCGCAAAGCAAAATAGGTTCAAGCTCTCCGCCCAGAAGTGTAGATGAAGCAACCTTTATGCCTTCGGTAACATCTTCAGGCAGGACACCCTTTGCAATATCTTCGGGAATTGTCCAACCGCCTAAATTTTCAGCAGCCAAAAGAATCGTTTCCACATTTGTTATCGTGTACTTATCATCTGTAGATTTATGTACAATCACAGCAAGAATCTCCTTTTTAGGTGAAGCAGTGACGAGAGTACCCTCGCATATAATCATATAATTAGTTCCGTTTACAAGTTGACTGCCGCAGTACAGAATAGGATTGAGCTGCATTCCTGTATACTGCTTTGTTGCGGTGTAGAAACCGCTTGCAAGCTTCTGCGGGAGTGTTCCGGGTATGAGATTCTCCTCAACTACCCAACCGCCAAATTTGTCAATTACCATAATGAAGTCCTCCTTTGAAAATTAAATATTATCTCACCGCCCACGAGACATAGACGATAAGGCTTTAAACCGCTTAATTTTACATACTATAATCAAAATGTTATAACCATTAGCATTGTACCGTTTCGCTGATGTAATAAACTATACAGACGGCTTTTCGAAAGCATAACGCTTTAAGGCAGTCTTTGAAAATCTGTGGAAACACATAACCTGTCATAGAAAAAATTATGAAACCAGAATGGCAGACCATATCTGATATTATATTTATAATATCACAAAGCAATAACAATGTCAAGACTTTCTTGTGATTTTTGTCGCAGATATGCTCGCGCATAAGGGGATTATATCATTTTCGCGGCAGCTCCTTTTACTAATCACATACCCATTCTCCTGCCGAATCGGCTGTTATTACGCTAACCCTTCCGGAAAAATCTGACATATACAGTCTTCCGCTTGCGTTGTCAATAAAGTAAAGTGTATCGCCTTGGGCATCAAAGCTTCTGACATCTCTGCTGTAAATTTCAGTAAGGTCGCTAGCGTCAAGACTCCCGATATAAAGTCCCTTATATGACAATACCATTCTTCCGTCGAATATCTTCAAATCGTCCGCGTATCCGACATACGCATCCCCGCTTCCGTCAAGGTTTACTCTGTACACTTCCTTACGCATAGGATTTTTATAGTATATCGTATCACCCCACTGGGCAAGCAGCTGAATGTCAAGCCATTTAGGGTCACCCGAATGAACAAGATGATTATTTGAACCGTCAATGCCTATGCAATAAATATCCTGTCCGTTATCCGGCAGGAGATATAAAATATTATCATCAATCTGCTGTCTTCTGAAAATCAACGCGTTTGACTGCGTCAGATTTTGCACATCGCTGCCGTCACGGTTTATACGTGTAAGATTACCAAACCACACACCATTTTCCACAAGTATATAATCACCGTAGAAGAAACAGTTGAACGGATAAAGCGTCACATATTCGCTATCTCCGATATCAATTTTATAGAGCTGTGTTCCGTCCAGCGTCAAGCAGCAAAGCTGATTGTCGTTTGACAAGTTAAAATAAAGAAAATCTCTGTATTTTTCCGGATATTTTACAGAATTTTCCGTAAGCCTTTCGGATTCCCATGTGCTAAGATTAAAACGATATAAAACACCGCTTTCCTTTCCGTTTCCGTCAAGCTCCTGATAGTATATATATCCGTCCTCTATAGCAACCTTGTTGACAGGCGCGTTAATTACAGCTTCTTCGCCTGCCTCGTCATTTGCCCTGAAAAGACAGTTATTTGTTTTATCAAGATAATAGACAAAGCCTTCATACATTTCAAGCTCATAAACGCTTCTTTCAGAAATCTTATGTCTGTCCAAACCGTTTTTACCGACAGAATAAAGTTTCTGGTAGTCTGAATCGGACGAGTAATAGACAACGCCATCCATATCCCTCTGACTGTCTATCACTACCCTGTTATTTTCACCGTCCCACGAAACAACAACACCGAGTGTTTCCGATACAGCTCTTACAGGCACATATGTAAAATCATTTATAATCTGTGCCGGCACATCAAGATATATATCGTCAACCCATACCGCGGCGCCGTCAGAATTATATATACCTTCGCTTATAATATCTTTGTCAATGCCTATACCCATAAATTCCTGTCCGCGCCGTGTCCATACTGTTCTTTCATTTGCATCCCACGATACTTCAATACCCAGAGCCTCAAATATTGCTCTCATAGGCACAAGAACGCGTCCGTCTATATTTACCGGTGTTGACTCACACTCAAGCCGCTCGCCGTCTATATAAATTTCAACATCCTCAGCCGAATACGCCAAAATACCGGGCATAATCAAGCCGCAGGCAATGAGCAACGAAATAATCTTTTTCATTATATCAGTTCTCCTATTATTGAATATATATCGTTATTAATTTCCTCAACTGTTCGTATTTCTCCGTCATTCACGCAGGAAATGCGTTTCCAGCCGAATTTCTCAGCCACATACACGGCATTATTATAGCTTTTTTCAAGATACGAAAAATCGCTTTCGTGTATATCTTTTTTACTGTCCCCATTCGATTTGTTAAATCTGTCCTTCATAAGCTTTGCGCCGTATTCAGGCGGCATATCGAGAAAAATCGTAACATCGGGACGCGGCAAGCCAAACACATTATACTCAAGGTCATCAAGCCAAACAAGGAATTTGTTCTTTTCTTCCTCGTTATCTATCTTGCTTGCCTGATGAATAAGATTTGAAGAAACATATCTGTCGGCAAGAATTATCGTGCCATTATTATATGCCTCTCCCCAATCTGTTCTGTAAGTGGCAAAACGGTCAGACGCAAAAAGAACCGATGTCGCATACGCATTCACATCAGACGGTTTTTCGCCGAAATCACCGTTGAGATACATCTTGACAAGTGTTGATGACGGATTATCATATGCCGGAAATGAAACGGCTTTTATATCCTTTCCATTATCCAAAAGACGTTTTTTTAAAAGCTCCGTCTGCGTCTGTTTTCCGCTTGCGTCAACACCGTCTATCGCAATCAAAATCCCCATAAATTATCCTCAGTCCTGTTTATATTTTTTACCCTTGACAATAACTGTCGCCGCAAACTTAGGCAATGCCATCATTCTGCCTATACGCGACGGCTGCTTGCACAGTCTGTAGAACCATTCCATACCTGTTTTACAGAATATTTCCGGCGCTCTGTCCGCGCGTCCCGCAAACACATCAAGACTGCCGCCGATACCCATTGCGACGCGCACATTAAGTTCATCACGATGTCTGTCAATCCACTCTTCCTGCTTTGGCGCGCCAAGACATACAAATATTATATCGGCTCCGGATTCGTTAATCTGTTCAACAATTTTCGTTTCATCTTCTTCTTTGAAGTAGCCGTCTCTCATACCAACTATATTAAGCTCCGGATAGTCCTTTAAAAGATTTGCCTTCGCTTCCTCAGCGACACCCGGCTTACCTCCGAAAAGGAACAGCTTATGGTCGGTGTAATTCATCTTTGAGAGTACCTGTCTTGCGATATCATATCCGGCAGCACGCTCCTTTATAGGCTTTTTCAGTATTTTTGAGGCATGAACAACACCTATGCCGTCAGCTGTCAGAAGTTCAGCGCGATTCAATAAATCGGCAAATTCAGGATTTTTGTATGCGTGCATTATAATCTCGGAATTAGGCGTAAACACCGCATGGAAGCCATCCTCACTGAGAAAACGCATTATGCGGTCGGCTGCCTGCGAAATATTTACCATATCAACATGTACTCCGAGTATATTAACCTTTTCCATTATTTTCTCCTTTTATCTGTCCTTAATATTTACATACTTATTGCTGTCCAGCATTGACTTGTACGCGGGTCTGATAATTCTGCCGCATCCGATAACTTCTTCAAGTCTGTGCGCGCACCAGCCGACAATTCTTGAAACCGCGAACAACGGCGTATACATTTCAGGCGGTATTCCAAGCATTTTATAGACAAAACCCGAATACATATCAACATTTGCGCACATTACTTTCGAGTTGTGCTTTACATCCGCGAAAACACCCGGTGTAAGCCTTTCAATATTGCAGTACAGCCTGAATTCCTTTTCAAAATCAGGATTTTTCTTTACAAGCCCCTCTGCCTTTTCTTTAAGAAGAATACAACGCGGGTCGTTGTATGTATATATCGCGTGTCCCATGCCGTATATAAGTCCGCTTCCGTCAAAGGCTTCTTTTCTGAGGATTTTTGCAAGATATTTTTTTAACTCATCATCGTCCTCCCAATCATTAACATGGTTCTTTATATCCTCTATCATACCCATAACCTTTGCGTTCGCGCCGCCGTGCTTCGGACCTTTTAAAGAGCCGATAGCGGCAGCGATAGCTGAATATGTGTCAGTATCGGACGAGGAAACAACTCTTGTTGTAAACGCCGAGTTATTACCGCCGCCATGCTCCGCGTGTATCATCAGCAGAACATCAAGCATTTCCGCCTCTTCACGGGTATAGCTGTTGTCCGGACGAAGCATATACAGAAGATTTTCCGCCGTTGAAAGACTTGGCTGAGGAGTATGCAGATAAAGGCTGTTTCCGTCATGGTAATGACTCTTTGCCTGATATCCGTATGCCGCCATTACAGGCAGTCTTGCAATCAGCTCTATCGACTGACGCATTATATTACCCACTGTAATTTCATCGGGATTTGAGTCATAGGAATAAGACGCAAGAACCGCTCTGGCAATTTTGTTCATTATGTTCTTGCTTGGCGCTTTAAGTATCATATCCTCGGCAAATCCGTCCGGAAGCGCGCGAAGATTGCCTATAAGACGCGAAAAATCAGATAATGTCTTATTATCCGGCAAATGACCGAATAAAAGCAGATACGCCACTTCTTCAAATCCGAATCTGTTTTCCTTTTCGCAATTTCTTACAAGGTCTGTTATATCATAGCCGCGGTATCTCAAATGTCCTTCTGTCGGGAGTTTTTCACCGTTCTCAATATAGTAGCCGATAACGGCTCCCACAGATGTCAGTCCGGCCATTACGCCTGTGCCGTCTTCATTTCTGAGTCCTCTTTTTACTTTGTTCCGCTTGAAAAGCTCTTTTGAAAACGGCTGATAAATATCAGCGGCCTCCAGTTGAAATCTTTCCTGCAAGCGTTCTCTTTCCGATTCTTTCAGCATATAGTTGCCACTTCCTTTCCGCCCATCATCCGATTAACGGCTAAAATCAAATAAGGCTGAGCTGCGTATCCTCTTTCTTCAGAATACCGCCGGCAGCCGGAATATTCTTTGTCTTAAAGCGGCTGACATTCTCAAGTCCGCTTTCCTCTGCCGATAATACTTTTACAACAATCGCTCCCTTTTTCCTGAGAGTCATTGCCTGTACACCCTGAGTGCTCTTTGTCGCTTTAAGCGGTATCTTTTCCGTATTCAGGCACAATACTCTGTTATTATCTGACATAAGTACTACATCGATATCCTCATTCAATAACCTTATATCGCATATCGGCGACTTGCTTCCGTATGCGCCGATAAGTTTTTTACGATTAGTTTTTGTTTCGTAATTGCTTAGCGCAACCTTAGCCATTTTGCCGTTTTCGAATGTAAACAGCATATTGCCGCTGTAAGTAGTTGTTACAACGGTATACAATATTTTCTCATCCTGTTCAAGTCCAAGCAAACCGGGGAGATATTCACCCATAGTGCTGACCTTTGCATCCGCGAGGTCATATGTTTTCATTTTATACGCGTTACACTTATTTGAGAAGAATATCAATTCCGACTTGTTGGATGTTTCAATAATCTGCGCGATTTCGTCATTTTCCTTGAGCTTATGCTCAGTTGTGCTTGAACGCAGGGAAATCGCTGATATCTTTTTTATATAATTCTCACGCGTGAAGAATATTGTAAGCGCGTAGTCGTCAACGGTCTCTGTTTCCTTATATTCCGTTATTTCTTCACCGCTTATAAGCGTTGTCTTTCTGTCCTGACCGTATTTCTTTGAAATTCTTTCAAGCTGATTCGCTATAAGCTTCTTTATCTCATCGTCATCGCCGAGGATTCTGTTAAGCTCCTCCAATTCCTCCATGAGCTTTTCTATATCGGCTGTTCTGTTAAGGATATATTCCTTATTGAGATTACGCAGCTTTATTTCCGCGATATATTCAGCCTGTATCTTATCAATATCAAAGCCGTCCATAAGGTTAGGAAGAACGTCCGCCTCTTTTTCCGTATGACGGATAATGGAAACAGCCTTATCTATATCAAGCAAAATCTTCTTAAGACCTGTAAGAAGATGAAGTTTTTCGCTTTTCTTATCAATATCATATTTTATGCTGTTCTTTACACATTCCATTCTGAATTTTATCCATTCAAGAAGAATGTCTTTTACTCCAAGCACCACAGGACGCGCATTTATAAGCACGTTAAAGTTACAGCTGAAGCTGTCCTCAAGCGGTGTCAGCTTATACAGCTTTGTCATAAGCTGATCCGGGTCAACGCCTCTCTTTAAGTCAAGCGCAATCTTGAAACCGTCAAGACCTGTTTCATCACGCGCGTCAGAGATTTCTTTCAGCTTATTGGCCTTGGCAAGCTCCATAATCTTTCCGATTATCGCTTCAACAGTCGTTGTATACGGAATCTCGTAAATTTCAACACAGTTATTTGCCTTATCATAAGTATATTTTGCCCTCAGGCGGAAACTTCCGCGTCCTGTTTCGTATATTTTACGCATTTCGCTTTCCGAATATATCAAATCGGCGCCCATAGAAAAATCTGGAGCGGGCATATACTTAATTACATCTGCGTTTTTGTACTTCATACAGGCGATTGCCGCCTTACACACCTCACGTAAATTGAATGAGCATATATTGCTCGCCATACCTACGGCAATACCCTGATTCGGATTTACCAAAATATTTGGGAATGCCGCCGGCAAAAGAGTCGGCTCTTTCATTTCACCGTCATAGTTATCAACAAACTCAACGGTATTTTTGTTTATGTCTCCGAAAAGCTCCTGACAGATAGGCTCAAGTCTTACCTCCGTATAACGCGAGGCGGCATACGCCATATCGCGGGAATACTGCTTACCAAAGTTACCCTTTGACTCAACCAGCGGATGCAAAAGCGTTTCGTTGCCGCGTGTCAGACGTACCATTGTTTCATATATCGCCGCGTCACCGTGAGGATTTAATTTCATTGTCTGTCCCACAACGTTTGCGGATTTTGTCATTTTCCCGCCCAGAAGTCCCATTTTGTACATGGTATAAAGAAGCTTTCTGTGCGAGGGCTTCAATCCGTCAATTTCGGGAATCGCTCTGGAAATTATTACACTCATGGCATGAGGCATAAAGTTCTTTTCCAGTGTTTCCGTAATCGGCTGGTCTTCTATCGGCGCATATTCTATTATTTTTTCTTCCTGTTTTTTCTTTTTTGCCATTTTATCTCCTCTTTACGACAGGTCCAACATCTCTAAGTACATCGCTCCGTTATCTGCGATAAATTCTTTTCTTCCCTGAATGTTGTCTCCTAAAAGTATTTCAAACATCTTTGCTGTACGCTCGGCATTTTCCGGCGTTACGCGGATAAGGCGCCGCGTTGCGGGATTCATCGTCGTAAGGCTCATCATATCAGCCTCGTTCTCGCCAAGTCCCTTTGAACGTTTAATGTCATATTCATCTTTATCCTTTGAAATCCCCAGCTCGTCAAATTTTCTGAGTATTTCCTCTTTCTCAACGTCATCATAGGCAAAATGTCTTTCGCCCTTGTGCTTGCCCTTTGTAACCTCAATTTCATACAGCGGTGTTTCCGCAATATAAACCTTGCCGGCATCAATCAATGTGGGCATAAGCCGGTATATCATTGTCAGAACAAGCGTTCTTATATGAAATCCGTCCACATCGGCATCAGTACATATTATAACCTTGTCCCACCTCAGATTATCAAGGCTGAAGCTTTCTATACCTCGGTTATTCTTCGCCTTTATCTCAACTCCGCAGCCGAGAACTCTTATCAGGTCCGTTATAATATCGCTCTTGAAAATTCTCGGATAATCAACCTTTAAGCAATTCAAAATCTTTCCGCGTATAGGCATTATCGCCTGAAACGACGCGTCACGCGCGAGCTTGCACGAGCCTAAAGCAGAGTCGCCCTCAACTATATAAACCTCTCGTTTTGTCACGTCTTTTGAGCGGCAGTCAACAAACTTTTCAACTCTGTTTGTTATATCCATCGCGCCCGTAAGTTTTTTCTTTATATCAATTCTTGCCTTTTCCGCATTTTCACGGCTCTTTTTGTTGACCATGACCTGATTTGCTATTTTTTCGGCATCGGTCTTATTTTCTATAAAGTACACTTCAAGCTGCTGACGCAGGAACTCCGTCATCGCCTCTTGAATGAACTTGTTGTTTATAGCCTTCTTTGTCTGATTTTCATAGCTTGTCTGAGTTGAGAATGAGTTTATAACAAGGGCAAGACAGTCCGCCACGTCATTAAAAGTTATTTTTGAGTCGTTTTTATTATACTTGTCATTCTGCTTAAGATATTTGTCTATTGCATAAACAAACGCGTTTTTAACAGCCTTGTCCGGTGAGCCGCCGTGCTCAAGAAAACTTGAATTATGGTAGTATTCAAGCATATTCACCTTGTTTGAGAAACAGAATGCCACCTGCATTTTCATGCGGTAATCCTCTTTATCCTCTCTGTCACGTCCCTCTCGTTCCATTTCCCATGTTTCAACAGTTGTAAAACCATCCTCGCCGACAGTTTCCCTAACATAGTCGGCAATGCCTTCTTCATAATAATACTCAAACATTTCCATACCTGTTTCAGTTTCATTATAAAGAACGAATTTCAATCCGGCATTTACCATTGCCTGCTTATTTAAAACGTCCTGAAAAAATTCGAGCGGAATATTTATATCGGTAAATACATCCGTATCCGGCTTCCATTTCTGCACTGTACCCGTCTGTACACTGCGTGTATCCTGCTTCCGCAGTCCGCCCACATTTTCACCCTTTTCAAAATGGAGCGTGTAAAGAGTCTTATCACGCGCAACCGTAACGTCCATGTATTCGCTGCTGTACTGTGTCGCGCACGCGCCAAGTCCGTTAAGACCAAGACTGTATTCATACATACCGCCTTTATTATTATCATACTTACCGCCGGCATACAGCTCACAGTATACCAATTCCCAGTTAAACCGTTTCTCCGCCTCGTTATAGTCAAGCGGCACACCTCGTCCATGATCCTTTACCTCTATCGAATTATCCAAAAACCGTGTGACTTCGATAAGATTACCGTAGCCCTCACGCGCTTCGTCTATTGAATTTGACAGTATTTCAAAAAAGGAATGTTCGCAACCCTCAAGTCCGTCACTTCCGAATATAACAGCCGGACGCTTTCTTACTCTGTCAGCGCCTTTAAGACTTGTTATACTGTCGTTTCCGTATTCCTGTTTCTTTCTTGGCATAAATCCCCAACCGTTCCTTTCATTAATCAAGATATAGATATTCTATTTTACATTATACCACTATATATCCGTTTTTGTCAAACTTTCGAGCTTCATTTTTAGATTAAATCATTGTTACAAAACAGTTATATTTTTTATTATTTTATGCAAAATTAATAAAAGAAAGCCTTCATGATGTCGAAAATCATTCATTGCGTAAAAAAATATTTTACCTATTGTTTTGGAAAAAAATTTGTGATACAATTGATTGTGCGTACAAAGAATTCTAAATGTGAGGTTATGATATGAATACCGCATATGTTTATTTACAGCTTTATAAGCTTTTTGATGATGTGACTCCGGTACAGGTTGACTGCGGTCAGCTTTGCGGCAAATCATGCTGCAAGGGCGATGACAGCGGAATGTTCCTTTTCCCCGGTGAAAAGGAGGTATTCAGGCTGCTTGACCCGGACTGGATAAAAATTGAAGATACTGATTTCACATACGAATATAACGATAAAACATATAAAACGCCTATCGCCCTGTGCAAGGGTGAATGCGACAGATTTCAACGTCCACTCTCTTGCAGAATTTTCCCGCTTACGCCGTATATCGGAGATGACGGAAAAATCGATGTAATCGTTGACCCGCGCGGCAAGGGAATTTGCCCTATGGCAAAAGCGTTTTTTCCGGAGGACTTTGACGAGGTATTTGTGAGAAATGTAAAAAAGGCGTTTGTTCTTCTTTCCAAGAACAAACACGTATATACCTTTTTAAAGGAATATTCCGGATACATTGATGAATTCAGGCGTTTTTATGAATAAAAGGAAGGTAATATAAATGCAGGATGATAACAAAGAAGAATTAGAAAACTCCCCTCAGGAGGAAAAGGAAGAAAGCTCTTACCGTTTTGACGAGGAAGACGATTTCGAATACGAGGAAAACGATAATATCGATACCGAGGAAGAATACAGCGGTACTGACAATGAAAATTCCGACAGTAATATTAACGAAGAATATGTAAGCGAAGAAGAAAAAGATTCCCGCGAAGCGGAAAAAAAGGCTATAAAGGCAGAAAGAAAGGCGTCAAGGGCAAAAAAACGCCTTGAGTTTTTTAAAAAGTCAAGAAAGCCCTTTCTTATTGCGCTGTCTGTCATCTTTCTTGCCTTTGCTGTCCTTTTCGGATATTCTCTGTCCACAATCAAAGATGATAAAGTAATGAATAATGTCTATATCGAAAACCTTAATGTCGGCGGACTGAGCTATGAAGATACGCTTGCGTCAGTAAATGCTACATATCTTTTTGAAAAATCACAGATAATACTTTCAGACGGCATCAACTCATATCCGATAAGCGGAAGCGATATAGGTCTTGAAGCCGCTCCCGAAGATACAACGGAAAAAGCGTATAATTACTGTAAGAGCGGAAACTTCCTGATTGACGGTTTTAACGCAATGAAACTTTTGTTCAAGCCTCATGTAATTATACCTGCCGCGCAGGTCAATACAGAAATGCTT
Source organism: uncultured Clostridium sp. (assembly GCA_964634915.1). Classification (GTDB taxonomy): domain Bacteria; phylum Bacillota; class Clostridia; order UBA1381; family UBA1381; genus Hominilimicola. The sequence continues at coordinate 11,387 of CAZWLT010000004.1, forward strand.
GACGCAAAGCTTAATGAATTCGCAAATATAAGCGTGGGCGAGCTGAAACAGCATTTTGTCGAATACGGCGACGACGGATATCTTACGGTTTATTCCGGTCAGACAGGCTATAACGGCGACCCGTCCACAGCGCGCGAACAAGTCATAAACGCGCTCAATAACGAAAACTTCACTGATATTCATGTGGATTTTACAGCCGTGCCTCCGGACGCAATGACAATTGAATCATTTGACGCGCTCGTGTATAAAGACCCTGTAAACGCTTCATATGAAGTAAACGGAAACGAAGTCAGCATCGTCCCCGGAGAAACAGGAAGATTTATCAACAAGGAAGAGGCTACGCCATTTATGCAAAACATTTATGAAGGCTGCCAGCCTGTACGTATTCCTTATTATATCTCAACTCCTGACGTAACGGAAGAAATGCTGCGCGATAAACTTTTTGCCAACACGCTTTCTTCATATTCGACATCATACGGTACATCTTCGGCAAACCGCTGCGCAAATATCGCGCGTGCGGCAAGTCTGATTAACGGAACCGTTATTGCTCCCGGCGGTGTATTCTCTTTCAATGATACGGTAGGTCACAGAACAAAGGAAAACGGTTTCTATACCGCAAAGGAATATGTTGACGGGCAGAGTGTTGACGGTATAGGCGGCGGAACCTGTCAGGTCAGCAGCACGCTGTACAGCGCTGTTCTTTACGCCGATATGTCAATTGTTGAACGGCTTAACCACATGATGACAGTCGGATACATCCCTCTCGGTCAGGATGCGACGGTATCAGACGGCGGCGTTGATTTTAAATTTAAAAACAGCAGCGACTATCCTGTTAAAATATCAGCTTACACATCGGGCGCGACTATTACAATAAGCCTCATCGGCACAGCATGGGAGCCGGCAAGAAAAGTGGAAATAAAGAATTATTCGTCTCAGGTTGGTGAAAATACTGTTGTAAATTCAACACGGTATGTATATTCAAACGGCGAGCTGATTTCAAAGGACGAGCTTAATTCAAGCACCTATATGCCCCATAAGTCGTAAGACCTGATAAACAACTTGCATAAAAGATTATTTAACAAAATTTTATATTTTATTAAATTACCTCTTGCAAACATTTTCAAAATATGGTATATTATATTAAAGTATACAGCAAAGACGTTGTATGGCAAAGTTATGCGTTGCATAATTCTGTCATGCCGCGTCTTTTTTTAAACTATAAAGAATGGAGAAGTATTATGTTTAATTCAGATTTGACAAAGCACCTTGCGGAGCTTTCAAAAATTGAATTCACAGATGATGAGCTGGATAAAATGACATCAGATATGACAAATATTATTGCCATTATGGATAAAGTCTGTGATTTTGACTCCGCAAAGAAGCCATACGCGCTTGACGCGGTCAATTTTAACGACTTGCGCGCTGACGAGCACAAGGACTCATACCCTACCGAAAAGATAACCGAAAACGCAAAGAATGTGAAGAATAACAGCTTTGTAGTTCCAAAGGTGGTATAAATCACAGAAAGGATTGATACAGATGGCTTTAAAGGAGCTTCGCGCTATGCTCGACAAAAAAGAAATAAGCGCTGTTGAGCTGACGCAAAAATATCTTAATGAAATAGATAAAAAGGATAAGGAAATAAACAGCTATATTACAGTTTGCCGCGAGAGCGCGATAACTGACGCAAAAAAAGCGCAGGACAGCATTGATAACGGTAATTCCGGCGCCTTCACAGGTCTGCCGATTTCCGTTAAGGATAACATTTGCACTCTCGGAGTTAAAACAACATGCGCATCACATATGCTTGAAGATTTTATTCCGCCATACGATGCGACGGTTATGGAAAAATTAAAGAAATCCGGCATTGTAATGCTCGGCAAAACCAATATGGACGAATTCGCGATGGGCGGTTCTTCCCAGACTTCATATTTCGGCGGTGTTAAAAACCCGTATGATATCTCACGCGTAACCGGCGGTTCATCAGGCGGCGCTGCTGCCGGTGTTGCGGCTGACCTTTGCGCCGCGGCGCTCGGTTCAGATACAGGCGGTTCTGTTCGTCAGCCTGCCTCCTTCTGCGGCGTCACAGGTCTTAAACCGACATACGGCGCTGTTTCAAGATGGGGACTTATCGCATTCGCATCATCTCTTGACCAGATTGGCGTTATCGCAAAAACAGCCGAGGACACAGGCTATATACTTAACGGCATATACGGCTATGACCCAAACGACGCAACTTCGAGCAAAAAAAGCGAGGGTAATTATACCTCCCTTATCGGCGATGACGTAAGCAGATTAAAAATCGGTGTGCCAAAGGAATTCTTCGGCGAAGGCTTAAATGATGAGGTTAAAACAGCGGTTTTAAACGCGGTTGAATATTATAAAAAGATCGGCTGTGAAATAGTTGATGTTTCGCTTCCGAGTCTTGAATATGCGGTTTCGGCATATTACCTGATTTCATCAGCGGAGGCGGCAAGCAACCTTTCGAGATTTGACGGTATCAAGTACGGACTTCGCTCAGGTCTTGGCGAGGACTTCAACGAGCTCATCAAGAACTCAAGACGCGAGGGATTCGGCAATGAAGTAAAAAGAAGAATTATGCTTGGCAACTATGCCCTGTGTTCAGGTTATTATGACGCGTACTATAAGAACGCGACACGCATAAGAACTCAGATTAAGAGCGAGTATACGGAAATATTTGATAAATGCGATGTTATGCTCACTCCAACAGCGCCAACCACAGCATACAAAATCGGCGAGCAGGAAAATGACCCTGTAAAGATGTATTTAGCTGATATTTACACCGTTACTGTTAACATTGCCGGACTTCCTGCAATATCAACCACCTGCGGTTATGATTCAAACGGCATGCCGATTGGCATGAGCCTTATCGGAAAAGCATTTGACGAAAAAACAATTATAGCAATATGCGACAGATTTGAAAAGGATTTTGAAAGAAAGGAGGCGCGGCTATGAGATATCAACCTGTCATTGGTCTTGAAATCCATTGTGAAATGCTGACGGATTCAAAGGTATTTTGCACATGTCAGAACGAATTCGGCGGCAGCGAAAACACACGCGTATGCCCCAGATGCTCCGGTATGCCGGGTACATTGCCTCTTATAAATCAAAACGCTGTAAGACTTGCCGCGAAGGCAGGCTTCGCAACAGACGGCAAGGTTAACAATTACAGTTCATTTGACAGAAAAAACTATTTCTATCCCGACCTTCCGAAGGCATATCAGATAACACAATTTGAACATCCTATCACAACGGGCGGTTATATTGAAGTTTCAACCGGAAGAAAAATGCGTATTCATCATATACACATAGAAGAAGACGCCGGTAAACTTGTGCATGACGACTACGAAGGTATTTCAATGGCAGATTATAACCGCTGCGGCGTGCCTCTTATAGAAATCGTTACAGAGCCTGACTTTCGTTCTGTCGAAGAAGTGCAGGACTTTGTTGAAAAAATCGCGCTTCGCCTTAAATATGCCGGTGTATGCGACGCGCGAATGGAACAAGGTTCTATGCGTGTTGACGTTAACATTTCAATCATGCCTGCCGGCTCGACTAAGTTCGGTACGCGCGCGGAAATCAAAAATCTTAACTCTATAAAGGCTATCGGCCGCGCTATCGAATACGAAATAAAACGTCAGGCTGAAATTCTTGACAACGGCGGCACCATTATACAGGAAACGCGTCGTTTCAACGACAACCACGGCGACACAAAAGCGCTGCGCAGTAAGGAAGAAGCGCACGATTACCGCTACTTCCCGGAGCCTGACATTCCTCCCGTATGGCTGTCAGATGAAGAAATTGAAGAAATAAGACAATCAATGCCTCAAATGCCTCAGGCGCGTTTTGAGCGTTACACAAAGGAATACGGACTTCCCAAGGACGATGCAAATCTTATTATTTCAAGCAGAGAATTTTCTGACTTCTACGATGAGGCTGTGAAAATAAATCCCGACTACAAGCAGATTTCAAATCTTATGCTTGTTGAGCTTAACAGGAATCTTAACGAATCGGGAAAGACTATTTCAGACGCGGCTTTCTCCCCTGCCGATTTGGCGGAGCTTGTAAAAATGTCAACAGACGGAGTTGTTTCAAAGAATGCCGCAAAGGATATTCTTGCCATAATGTTTAATAACGGCGGCAAGCCGCTTTCTATTGCGAAAGAACGCGGATTTATCATGGATACTGACGCGTCAGGTCTTGAAGATATTATAAATCAGGTCATTGCGGAAAACGCCGACAGTGTTGAAAGCTACAAGAACGGCAACCGGAAAATATTCGGATTCCTTATGGGACAGGTTATACGTCTTGCCGGCAAAGGCGCAAATCCGAAAATGGCTAAAGATTTACTGACAGAAAAATTAAAATAAGCGGAGGATATAATTATGCAGAAAATAGATGGTTCACAGCTTGTCGGCGAGCTTACGCTTGACGACCTTGAAAAAGCTTCCGGCGGTTCAATAACTTTTAGTGCGTGTGTACACAAGCTGAGAAAAATGGGCGGCTTCACATTCATTATACTTCGTACCGGTAAATATATTTTGCAGTCTGTATATACCAAAAATACTTGTATCGGCGATTTCAATTCGCTTTGCGAGGGCGCGTACGTCACGGTCACAGGCAATGTAAAAAAAGAAGAGAGAGCAAATTATGGCTATGAAATAACACTTTCATCATTTGAGATTCTTTCAAAGCCGGCAGAAGAATATCCGCTCCATGTTTCAAGCAAAAAACTCGGTTGTTCAATCGAAACATCTATGGCGCACAGAAGCGTTGCGCTTCGCCACCCTGAAAAGAGAGCCGTATTCAAGGTTGCCGAGGGTGTTGTTTCCGGATTTCGCGAATTTATGCTGTCGCAGAACTTTACGGAAATTCACACGCCAAAAATCGTTGCAGCCGGCGCGGAAGGCGGCGCAAACATATTCAAGCTGAAATACTTTGACAAGGACGCGTACCTTGCGCAAAGTCCGCAGTTCTACAAGCAGACGTGTGTCGCATTCTTTGACAGAGTATTTGAGATTGCTCCCGTATACAGAGCCGAAAAGCACAACTCAACGCGTCACCTGAACGAATATATCGGTCTTGACTTTGAAATGGCTTTTATAAGGGATATGAGCGATGTTATGGCTATGGAAACAGCTATGCTGAAATATGTGGTTGATTATCTTGCAAAGAACTACAAGCATGAAATTGACCTGCTTGAAGCAACATTGCCGGCCATCAGCAGCATTCCTTCAGTGACGTTTTTTGAGGCGCTTGACATCTTAGGCAAATCCCAAAATCAGTTTGACCTTGACCCTACCGATGAAGTCAAGCTTTGCGAATACGCAAAAGAAAACCTTGACAGCGAGTTTATATTCGTTGAAAAATTCCCCGGTTTAAAGCGTCCGTTCTATGCGATGGATTCAAAGGATGATCCGAAATTAGCGGAGAGCTTCGACCTTTTATTCCGCGGTCTTGAAATCACAACAGGCGGTCAGAGAATACACGACTATGATGAACAGGTTGCAAAACTTAAAAGATACCGCATAGAACCGGAAGAGCTTGGGGCTTACATTGATATTCATAAATACGGCATGCCCCCGCACGGCGGTCTTGGTATCGGATTGGAAAGACTTGTTATGAAGCTCTTAGGTCTTTCAAACATCAGAGAGGCAAGTTTATTCCCTCGTGATATTCATCATCTTGACCCGTGATTAGTTTGAAAATGACAAATTGCATAATTTAATCTGCTAATTTTCTCTTAAATTTTGCAAGTTGTATATTGACAAAACCGTAATTAGTGATATAATAAATGTATAAAATTTTAATAGCTGATTTTTGGATAGGACAAAGGTGTTTTATATTGGTTTTGATATAATTCACCTTTTTTTCATAAATCATAAAAAATTAGCGCAGACTAACAAAATTTCAGGAGGTATTTAAAATGAGTAATGTTGCAGAAATCTTCGGCAGTAAAGTATTTAACCTGCCGACAATGAAGGAACGTCTTCCAAAGGAAATTTATAAGTCTTTGGTTAAGACAATTAATGATGGTACAAAGCTTGATATTAACGTTGCCAATGCCGTTGCCCACGCTATGAAGGAATGGGCTGTTGAAAACGGCTGTACGCATTATACGCACTGGTTCCAGCCGATGACAGGTCTTACAGCCGAAAAACACGATTCATTCATTCAGTCTACGGATGATCGTACTGTTATTTTGGAATTTTCCGGCAAGGAACTTGTTATGGGCGAGCCGGACGCTTCCTCATTCCCTTCTGGCGGACTGAGAGCTACATTCGAGGCAAGAGGCTATACGGCATGGGATCCGACATCATTCGCTTTTATTAAGGATCATTCATTGTACATACCGACTTCATTCGTTTCATATACAGGTGAAGTGCTTGATAAAAAGACTCCGCTCCTAAGATCGGAAGCGGCAATTGACAAGGCCGCGAAGAGAGTTCTCGCGCTGTTCGGAAAAACTCCAAGCAGAGTTGTATCATATGTCGGTCCCGAACAGGAATACTTCCTTGTTGATAAAAAACTTAGAAATCAGCGTAAGGATCTGCTTCTTACAGGCAGAACATTGTTCGGCGCAAAGCCGGCAAAGGGACAGGAAATGGATGACCATTACTTCGGACAGATTAAGGAAAGAGTCGCTGATTTCATGAAAGAGGTTGATGAAGAGCTTTGGAAACTCGGCGTATTCGCAAAGACAAAGCATAACGAGGTTGCCCCTGCTCAGCACGAAATCGCGCCAATCTTCTCAACAACAAATATTTCAAACGACCATAACCAGCTTACTATGGAAGTGCTTAAAACGGTTGCCGACCATCACGGTCTTTACTGCCTGCTTCATGAAAAGCCATATGAGGGTATCAACGGCTCAGGCAAGCATAACAACTGGTCAATCGGCACATCAGACGGCGAGCTTCTTCTAAAGCCCGGCAAAAAGCCGCAGGAAAATGTGCAGTTCCTTTTGTTCCTTGCGGCAGTTATCAAGGCTGTGGATGATTATGCAGACATTCTTCGCGTATCTGTCGCGACGGCAGGCAATGACCATAGACTTGGCGCGAATGAAGCGCCTCCCGCAATCATTTCAATGTATATTGGCGATGAGCTTGCGGCAGTTGTTGACCAGCTCAAGAACGGTAAGGGTGTTAAGTATGAAAAGGGTGTGCTTATCGAAACAGGCGTTGAATCACTGCCTGATATCGAAAAGGATACAACGGACAGAAACAGAACTTCCCCGTTCGCTTTCACCGGAAACCGTTTCGAGTTCCGCGCTCCCGGTTCAAGACAGTCAATCGGCGGTATAAACATTGTTATTAACACAATCGTTGCTGAAACGCTTACAGAATTTGCCGACCAGCTTGAAGGTACAAAGGATATACATAAGGATGCTCTTAACCTCGCAATCAAAATCTTCAAGGATCACGAAAGAATTATATTCAACGGTAACGGCTACAGCGATGAATGGGTTGTTGAAGCCGAAAAGAGAGGTCTTTATAACCTTAAGACAACTCCCGACGCTATGCCTTACTTCTCAACGCAGAAATCAATCGACTTGTTCACAAAGCAGGGTGTATTCACAGAAGTAGAAGTCAAGACTCGCGGCGAAATTATGATGGAGGACTACAACAATACGCTTCATTTTGAAATGCTTACAATGCTTGAAATGGCTAAGCAGGAAATCCTTCCGGCTTGTCTGAAGTATACAAAGTTTGTTACAGACGATCTTTCCTCAAAGAAAGCTCTTGGCATTGATGCTCCGAAGGAGCTTGAAAAGGCTGAGAAGCTGACAGCGCTTACAGAAGAGCTTATGACAAGAATCGACGCTCTTGACGCCGCGACAGCAGTTCCTGACGTTGACGCATACAAAATCGGTATGTACTACAAGGATACAGTTATCCCCGCAATGGATGCGCTTCGCAAAACAGCGGATACACTTGAAACAATCGTTGCAAAGGAATACTGGCCGTTCCCTACATATACAGATTTGCTTTATCTTATATAGTTCAGAAATCCTTTCTTTGTTATAATAAGTAGCTGAAAAAGAGTCGCGGTTTGCGGCTCTTTTTCTTCGCGCAAAAAAATACGACAGCTCTTGCCGCCGTATTTTTAAATTTATATTTCTCTGTACTTTGCCTGCTCTGTTTCGTACAGGTCATTACCCTCGCAATCAATAAGTACAACTGCCGGAAAATCCGCCACCTCAAGACGTCTGATTGCCTCTGTTCCGAGATCATCATAAGCGACAACCTCCGCTTTTTTGATTGAGCGGGCTATAAGCGCGCCCGCGCCGCCGATTGCGCCGAGATATACAACGGTATTACGTTTCATTGCGTCTACAACTGCTTTATTTCTCGCGCCTTTTCCAATCATACATCCCAATCCGTTATCAAGCAAAAGCGGTGTGTACGCGTCCATTCTGCCTGCTGTGGTAGGTCCGCATGAGCCGATTATCTCGCCCGGCTTTGCTGGACACGGACCGGCATAATAAATCGCGTTATCCCTTATATCAATCGGAAACGGCTCACCGTTTTTGAAATTATTTGTCATCCTCTCATGCGCCGCGTCGCGCGCCGTATATATAACACCTGTTATAAGCACACTGTCCCCTGCTTTAAGGTCTTTTATTTTATCTTTCGTAAATGGTGTGGTTATTTTTTTCTCCATTTAATCTTCCTCCGCAAAATCAGCTATACTTTTTAAAATATAATCAGCGTTCATTTTCTCAAAATACCCTCTCGCGCCCTCGCCCTGTATGCCTGTCAGCACCGCGCAGAAATCAGCTCCCATTGCCCTTGCCGCGAGTATATCCGCGCCTGCATCACCGACAACAAGCGTTGTTTTTATTTTTTCTTTATCGTAATCGCCGTCTGCGATACGCTTATCATCATAATCAGTTCCGTATAAGGCTTTTAAAAACATATACGGATTTGGTTTTGTCAGCTTGTTATTATTAAGCGCCTTTTCCGCTGCGACAACATGGTCATAATTGCAAAGCCCGTTATCGGCAAAATACTGTTTTATTCCCCAATCCGTTATCGGCTGTATCATTTCGATATACGGTCTGCCTGTACCTGTGCAGACACGTTTACCTTCGCTTAAAAAGCTTAAAACTTTAACAAGATTATCTTTATTTATTATTGGTTCTTCTTTAAAAAGAAGTCCTGTTTTGCCGCTTATAAGAGGTTCATTGTTATAACGTTCCTTATATAAAGCGTCGCCAAGGAACCATTGCTGAAAAATATCCCGCATTGTGTTCCACATAACACCATTGCGTCTCAGCCATTCATAATCAAAGCCGGCGGAATGATGGCACTTCATCGCAAGGTCATCATAAATATCAATAATATTATCCGGCAGCTTTTTTGCTTTTTGAAGGACGTCCTTAAAATCGCCGTTATATTCTTTGCCGCCGCAAATCCATGCCAAAAGCACTGTTACATATCCCAAGTCCCAGTTGGAATTTACTCCTTTACCTTTCAGCACGCTTATAAGCTCATCATTGCAGAAGACCTTGCCGCGGATATTTTTCATATCCGCCATACATTCCGCGGCATTAATTTTCTCATCGCTGTTCCATTTCAGATATTCCCATACGGTAAGCGCCGCGCTGTTCCAGTAATTCTGTTCGCTTGTTATGACACCGTCCATATCAAATATGACAGTATCGTATTTATCAAGAAATCGTTTCAGTTTCATTTTAACCTCAAATCAGGGACACTAATTTTTAGTGTCCCTCACTAATTTTTAGTGTCCCTGTAATTTATTCTATTGTCCATTCAATTTTTCCGGCAACACCGGCTGTCTTACCCTTTCGGGACTCGCTTACGGCAAACGCGCGGTTTAAAGCGCTGCCGAAGCTTCGGAAGATCGCCTCCCAGATATGATGTCCGTTATGTCCTTTTTCAAGGTCAATATGAAGTGTACACATTGCGCCCTGTGCAAATCCCTCAAGAAATGTTTCAAGATCCTCTGTATCCATTCCCTCGACCTTTTCTGTAAGCTCAATACCGTTATAATTGATATCACAGTATGCTCTCGATTCGAAGCTGATACAGGTCTGCGCCTTCGCCTCATCTATTATTCCAAAGGCATCGCCAAATCCCATTGCGCCATCTGCGCGGTCAATATATTCCTTTGCCGCTTTGCCGAGCGCAATACCTAAATCCTCGCATATAACGTGTGTAAGCACAAATTCATCAAGTTTAAGGTCAATATCAATGTTAACCTCGCCTCTCCACGCAATATGCTCAATCATATGATTAAGAAACGGTATCGGAGTTTTTATGTACTTTCTGTAATCCTTTTTTAACGGCGCAAAATCAAGCACGACATTTATTTCAGATTCAGTTGTTTTACGGGTAACCTTTATCATATCCATTTAATCTACCTCATTAAATAATCTCAGTTTCTGATTATTTTCTTTCCTTTACTGCCAAACCGTGTGTATCAAACCCTTCGACCTTTGCAAATCTGTAAGCGTATTCTCTTACATTCTCAAAACCGTCCTTTGAGGCATAGCCTACTGATGAGCGTTTTAAGAAATCCTGTACGCTTACCGATGAATATGTCTTTGCAAAACCGCCTGTCGGCAAAATCGCGTTTGGACCAAGTACGAAATTGCATAGTGTAACAGGAGTATAGTCACCGAGAAGAATTTCGCCTGCATTCTTGATTTTCGGGAGTGTGTCAAAAGGCTTTTCTGTCATTACCTCCATATGCTCCGGCGCGTAATCATTTACAAAATCTATTGACTCGTCAATCGAGTTTGTAAGAATAACGCCGCCATATGTAGTAAGGTTTGTTTCAATCCATTCTTTTCTCTTTGCGGAAATCTTTTCAAGCTGACGATTGACAATAGGAATTACAGCGTCTGCCAACTCCTTTGAATGTGTTACAAGAAGCGCGGCGCTGTCAGGGCCATGCTCTGCTTCAATCATCCAGTCAAGAGCAACCTTTTCGGGGTCAGCCTTTTCATCTGCAAGCACGATAATTTCCGACGGGCCTGCCGGAAGTCCCGCGTCAATATGATTTGCGAGAACTCTCTTTGCCGCTGTCGCATAGCTGTTGCCGGGGCCTATAATCTTGTGGCACTTAGGAATTGTTTCTGTTCCGTACGCAACAGCCGCAACTGCCTGTATACCGCCGACCTTGTATATTTCCGTAATACCGATAATCTTTGCCGCGCAAAGAATAGCATCATCAACCTCTCCCTTTTCATTCGGAGGAGTTACGACAACAATTTTCGGTACCTTCGCAACTACAGCCGGAATACCAAGCATGCAAAGCACCGATGGGAATGAACCCTTACCATGAGGCACATACAAGCAAACGTCAACGATAGGAGTTGTCTTTTCGCCTACCATAAGACCGTCATCAACCATTGTGAACCACATTTCCTCCGGAAGCTGTTTTTCATGGAAGTCATAGATGTTCTTATACGCGTATTCAATCGCCTCTCTTGTTTCCTTGTCAAGACGATTATAACCGTTTTCAATTTCTTCCGGTGTAACCTTCATGCTGTCCGCTGTAAGCTGTACATTATCAAATTTTGCCGTATATTCAAGAACGGCAGCGTCTCCCCTGTCACGCACATCATCGGAAACTTCCTTGGCAACCTTCATCTGTTCTGTGATATCAAGTTCAGCGCGTTTCATTATAAAATCGTACTGTTCCTTTGTCATTTTTGATAGCTCGTAAATATTCGGGTTCATTTTCTTCCTCCTAAAATGTCTGTATAAAGAACTTACTTAATAAAATCCTTCATTTTTTCATAAAAGCTCTTCTTCTGCTTGTAATTTTTATCTTCGTCAAAGTCACGGAGAAGTTCCTTTTGCCTTGGTGTCAGATTTCTCGGCACTTCAACGTTTACCGTTACATACTGGTCACCGCGCGACTTACTCCGAAGATACGGTATACCCTTTCCCTTCATACGAAAACGCGAACCGGTCTGCGTTCCCTCAGGTATATTAAGCTCAACCGCGCCATCAAGAGTCGGCACCTGTATTGACGCGCCCAATGCTGCCTGTACAAACGTAATCGGCATTTCAAAGTACACATTATTGCCGTCACGTTGGAACAGGGCATGCGGACGCACTCTGACTGTAATAAGCAAATCGCCGTTCGGTCCGCCCTTTAAGCCTGCCTCGCCTTTACCGGAAAGCTGAATTGTCTGATTATTATCTATGCCTGCCGGTATCTGAATTTCAATAGTCTTGCTCTTTCTCACTGTGCCTGTACCGCGGCAGTCACGGCAAGGCTCTTTTATAATCTTGCCCTCGCCATGACACTGCGGACATGTAGTTTCAGTAGTCATATAGCCCAGAATTGTTCTCTGCTGCGTCTGCACGCGTCCGCTGCCGTGACAGTTTGAGCACGTTGTAACAGCTGACCCCTTTTTTGCGCCGCTGCCGCCGCAGGTTTCACATCTTCCCTGCGCCTGTATGTTTATCTTCTTTGAGCAGCCGAATGCCGCCTCCTCAAATGTAATATCTATAACCTGTCTTATGTCATTGCCGCGTCTGGGACCGTTCCTGCGGTTTCCGCCGCCGCCAAAGCCGCCAAAGCCGCCGCCGAATATATCACCGAATATATCGCCAAAATCAAAGCCGTCGCCGCCATAGCCGCCGCCCGCTCCGAAATTAGGATCAACTCCGGCATGTCCGAACTGGTCATATTTAGCTTTCTTGTCAGGGTCAGAAAGCACCTGATACGCTTCATTTATTTCCTTGAACTTTTCCTCGGTTTCTTTATTGTCCGGATTAAGGTCAGGATGGTATTTTTTACTCTGACGTCTGAAAGCCTTTTTAATCTCGTCAGCCGAAGCTCCCTTCTCTACTCCAAGGACTTCGTAATAATCTCTCTTTTCAGCCAATTTATTCACCTGCCTAAAATATTATACTATACTTTATACGATTTGTAAACCCTTAAAAGGACGGGCATTTTTGTCCGTCCTCAGGAATTTTTTATATTTATCTAAGATTAGTTATTATTATCGTTGTCTACTTCCTTATAATCAGCCTCATAGACATTATCGCCGTCCTGTGCCTGCGCGCCCGGATTTGCGTTTGAATCACCCTGCGGGTTTGCCTGCTGATACATCTGCTGCGCGACTGAATAGAATTTTTCCTGCAACTGTTCGGTAGCTGCCTTTATCGCGTCTGTATCTTCCTTGTTTTCAAGAGCCTTCTTTACCTTGCCGACTTCTTCCTCAACCATTGACTTTGTTGCATCGTCAACCTTATCACCGGCATCCTTTATAGCCTTTTCACACTGATATACAAGTGTTTCGGCATTGTTGATTATTTCTACAGCTTCCTTACGCTTTTTATCTTCTTCGGCGTACTTTTCAGCTTCCTTAACTGCCTTATCAATATCTTCATCGCTAAGATTTGATGATGCCGTGATTGTAATCTTCTGCTCATTGCCTGTTCCAAGATCCTTTGCGCTTACGTTTACAATACCGTTTGCGTCGATATCGAATGTTACTTCAATCTGAGGCACACCGCGCGGAGCGGGAGCAATACCGGTAAGATTAAAACGTCCGAGCGTCTTATTGTACTGAGCCATTTCTCTTTCACCCTGAAGAACATGTACTTCAACAGAAGTCTGACCGTCTGCGGCTGTCGAGAATATCTGCGACTTCGAAGTCGGAATTGTTGTATTTCTTTCGATAAGCTTTGTGAATACGCCGCCCATTGTTTCGATACCAAGCGAAAGCGGAGTTACATCAAGAAGAAGGATATCCTGTGAGTTGTCACCGCTTAGTACGGCTGCCTGTCTTGCAGCGCCGACTGCGACACATTCATCAGGGTTTATACCCTTGTTAGGCTCTTTGTTCATTTCTTTCTTTACTGCTTCCTGTACAGCCGGAATTCTTGACGAGCCGCCGACAAGCAATACTTCGTCAATCTGTGACGAATTAAGATTAGCGTCGCTCATAGCGTTTCTGATACATGTGATTGTTCTGTCAACAAGGTCAGATGTAAGCTCATCAAATTTAGCCTTTGTAAGCGTGATATCCATATGCTTAGGACCTGTTGCGTCCGCTGTGATGAACGGGAGATTGATGTTTGATGTGGTAGTTGTTGAAAGCTCAATCTTTGATTTTTCAGCAGCTTCCTTCAATCTCTGCATAGCCATCTTGTCGCCTGACAAATCAACGCCGTCACTGTTTTTGAATTCCGTGACAAGAAAATCTATAATCTTCTGGTCAAAGTCATCACCGCCAAGATGCGTGTCGCCGTTTGTTGAAAGAACTTCAAATACACCCTCTGAAATATCAAGAATTGATACGTCGAATGTACCGCCGCCAAGGTCGTATACCATTACCTTCTGATCCTTTTCACCGACACCGTACGCAAGCGCGGCAGCTGTCGGCTCGTTTACTATTCTCATAACCTCAAGACCGGCAATCTTGCCGGCATCCTTTGTAGCCTGACGTTGTGAGTCATTAAAGTATGCGGGGACTGTAATAACAGCCTGCGAAACCGGTTCTCCAAGATATGCCTCCGCATCCTGCTTTAGCTTTGTAAGAATCATCGCTGAGATTTCCTGCGGTGTATAAGTCTTGCCGTCAATTGTTACCTTTTCGCTTGTACCCATCTTTCTCTTTATTGACATGATTGTTCTGTCAGCGTTTGTAACAGCCTGACGTTTCGCGACCTGACCTACAATTCTTTCGCCGTCCTTCTGGAAAGCTACTACTGACGGCGTTGTTCTCGCGCCTTCACTGTTTGTGATAACATTAGGGTTGCCGCCTTCCATAACGGCAACACAGCTGTTTGTTGTACCTAAGTCAATACCTATGATTTTTCCCATTTTATATTCCTCCTATAAAATTTACTTTATTGATTGTAACGATTTAGTT
>CAZWLT010000004.1:26373-29909 GCA_964634915.1 uncultured Clostridium sp.
GGAAAAATTCGTTGGAACAAGGAAAACGTGCCGACGCCGTACTTTGGTACTGCGAGGTGCGTATGACGCTGTTCCTGCGGATTTTAACGAGTTAGTTGGCTACCTTTACCATACTGTGACGTATAACTCTGCCGTCTTTGTATATGTAACCTTTCATAAGGTCTTCAACAACAGTATTATCGTCTATTGTTTCATCTTCTATATGCATTACCGCATTGTGAAGATTAGGGTCAAATTGTTCACCCTTTGCGTCTATCGGTTTTACGCCGAGCTTTACAAGCGCATCGTCAAACTGTTTCATTACCATTTCGACGCCCTCTTTGAACTTTTTTGCATCTTCGGATTCAACTTCAGTCTGCAAAGCTCTTTCGAGATTGTCGCCTATCGGAAGAATTGACGAAACAGCATCAATTACCGCGTCTCCGTAACGCATATCCTTTTCACGCTGTGAACGTTTCTGGAAGTTATCGTATTCGGCATAAAGCCGCATATACTTATCCGTCTGCTCCCTGAGCTTTTCCTCAAGGATTTCTTCATTTGACTTTTCTGCAGCTTTTTCTTTTTCTTCTGTTTTCTCTGTTTTTTCTGTTTTTTCTGTTTTTTCTGTTCCTTCCTCGGCTTCTTCCTTTTTTATTTCCTCTTCATTTAGCTCTTCATTTTTAGCCATTAAATTACCCCTTTCCTCAGTTGCCGTTCATATAGTAGCCAAGTATTTTATCTATTTCATTTGAAATAAGATCCAGACTTGCGAATACCTTTGAGTAGTTCATTCGCTTCGGTCCGATTACAGCAAGTTTACCGGAAGCGTTATCGCCGAGCGAGTAATTCATGCTTACAAGCGAACAGTCCTTTAATATTTCAAAATCATTTTCTTTTCCGATTTTCGCCTTTATACCATCGCCGTTGTCGGATTCAACAAGTTTTTTCAGATTTTCCTTATCCTCAAGGAAAGTCAGAATTTCCCGCGCTTTTTCAAGATTGCTGTATTCCGGATAACGCAGTATTGATTTTGCATTATTTACATATATCTCCGCTTCGCCCTCCTCTGTTATGGTGTCATAAAGAAAATGAAGTATGTCTGTAAGCGTCTTTGGCTGAATTGACAATTCCCGCTCAATCTCATTCTGCATATCCTGTATTTTCTCAAAGGTGATATCTCCCGCTTTGAGTCCCGCAAGCTTACTGTTAAGTATCGCCGAAAGTTTTATGCAGCTGTTCTCGTCAATATCTATATTCATAGACCGGCTTTTCACCCTTCGCGTGACCACAATCAGCATTACTGTACGGCTTGCGACAGGCACAAGGTCGATTTTCTTTATTTCAAAATTATTATCCCTCGGCGCGGCTACCACTGTAGTATATTCAGTAAGATTTGACGCGATGGCGCCGGCGTATTTTATAAGCCGTTCCAGCTGACTCACTCTCGATTGAAGCACGCTTTGAAGCTGGGCAACCGCTTCCATACCGATTTTGTAATTTTTCATAAGCGAATTTACATAAAAACGATATCCCTCGTCTGACGGTACCCGTCCGGAAGAAGTATGCGGCTGTATCAAATATCCCATTTCTTCAAGGTCTGCCATTTCATTTCGTATTGTGGCGCTTGAAAGTCCGAGGTTCTCTTTTTTTGAAATCGCTCTTGAGCCAACCGGTTCGGCAGTACCGATATACTCGTCAATGATTGCCTGAAGTATCTTTCTTTTTCTGTCATTAAGATCCATAACAATCATCCCTTTCTAAACAATACTGTCTGTTAGCACTCGACTACTTTGAGTGCTAACAACTATAAGATACCACTAATGTTAACAATTGTCAAGTGGTTCATTATAGTTTTCACAATTTATTCATAATTTACACAAATTCACACAAAATTGAATTTGACACATCTATCCCTTTTCGCGTAAGAGCATATCTGCCGTCCGTATAACGCATTAAATCAAGCTTTATAAATCGTTCGATTTCTTTTCCGAACACTTTATCTATTCCAACTCCAAACCTATTCTTAAAGTTATATTCGCTTATTCCGGCATTCATGCGCAGTCCTGTTATTATAAATTCAGACATTTTATCTTTTTCTGTGAGATTTGTCACTTCTCTTTCGCAGCCTGTGATATACTTATTTATATCAGATGTGTTACATAACCGGACATCACCCGTGTATGAATGCGCGGCCGCTCCAAGACCAATATAGGGTTGCGCTGTCCAGTATTTTATATTATGCCGGCATTCATATCCGTTCTTCGCAAAATTCGATATCTCATATTGGTTAAAGCCGTTTTCCTTCAAAAATCGGATAGTATATGAATACATTTCCCTGTCTGTATCTTCGTCAGGCAGGTTTAACATTCCTTTTGAATATTCCCTTTCAAGCGATGTTCCGTTCTCGATTATAAGGCTATATGCCGAAATATGCGTTACAGGCATACTTGCGGCAATTTTAAGAGTATTTTTAAGGCTTTCCATCGTCTGGTCAGGAAGCGCGGTCATAAGGTCGATGTTAATGTTTGAAAATCCCATTTCTCTCAGCTTGAAAATTGTATTATATGCGGTTGCGGCATCATGTATTCGTCCGATTTTCTGCAATTCCGCGTCATTGAATGTCTGTACGCCAACACTTATCCTATTAATACCGCCTTCAAGCATAGCGGAAATTTTATCGCTGTCAAGAGTACCGGGATTTGCCTCCGTTGTAAATTCGCAATCGTCCGCGACATCAAACGTATCAAAACACATTCGTGTAATTTTTTTAATCTCCTCAGGTGTCAGAATTGACGGGGTACCGCCGCCGATAAATATTGTGTCAATCTTTTCACCCTGATACTCCCTCGCCTCACGAAAGAGCGCGTTTATATATTCCTCCGCAAGCGTTTCCTTACCGGCATACGAAACAAAATCGCAGTATTTACACTTTTTAACGCAAAACGGGATATGAATATAAAGTCCTTTCATGTTCTGTCCTTTCATTAAAAAAGGAACTTCGTTATGAGTTCCTTTCTTTTTAATTATTTCTTTTCATCCGCGTCTTCATCAATGCTGAATTCAAGCTCGATTTCCTCATGGCAGTTCGGACAAACAATATCATTGTCATCATCTATCATATCGAAATCAATCATAACGTCTTCGCCGCAGTTCGGACACTGTATTTCAAAATAATCGCCGCCGTCGCTGTCGTAATCGTCGTCATAATCATCCAAAAGCTCATCGTCATAATCATCATAGCCGCCATCGTACTCATCATCGTCATAAAAATCGTCCGCCATTGTGAATACGCATTCGTCAAGCTCATCTACTACATCCTCAACATCGTCAAGTCTGTCCGTAAGCTCCTTAATTTCGTCAGCCATATCGCCAAGCACGTCAAGAAGCTTCATAATAAGCTTGCCTTCATCACTCTTAGGGCTTATATCAAGTCCCTCCGCGTAACCTTTAAGGTAAGCAACCTTTTTGTTTAAATTTTCCATAATAATCTCCATTCCGCCGCCCTGCGCCGGCACAAATAGGAATTAAATTCAATCTCTTGCCGCAGGGCAAGGAAT
>CAZWLT010000005.1:0-12986 GCA_964634915.1 uncultured Clostridium sp.
TATTATGGACATTTGTAACGTCAATCATACATTGGTCCATACAAATTCTTCCGATAATCGGAACTTTTTCTCCGTTTACAATCATTTTCCCTTCGCGGGCAAGCTTCCTCAGATATCCGTCGGCATAGCCGATAGGAACGGTTGCGATTTTTGTTTTCTTGCCTGTTATATACTCCTTGCCATAGCTTACGCCTCTGCCCGCCTCAACCTCTTTAACGTGTGTCACGGTTGATTTGAGAGTCATGGCAGGAATAAGGTCAAGTCTTGTTTTATCTACCTCGTCAGATGGATACATTCCGTACAGTATAACCCCCGGACGCACCATATCGAGGTGCATCTGCGGATACATCATTATTCCCGCGCTGTTACAGATATGCTTTATAGGGATATCCAGTCCCCTGTCCCTAAGTTTGCCGCATACATCCATAAAACGGTCATACTGCAAAAGCGTATAGGTATTATCACGCTCATCAGATGTTGAAAAATGCGAGAAAATGCCCTCGACCTCTATATACGGAAGCCGTGAAATTTTCAATATTTCTTCCACAATTTCCTCGTTATTCTCACCCGCGAGAAAACCTATACGGCTCATACCCGTATCAACCTTGATATGGATTTTGGTTACCTTTTCTTTCTTCTCAGCCTCATAGGAAAGCGCCTTCGCGAATTCATATGTGAATACGCTCGGCGTTATATCAAAATTAATCAAATCCTCAACTGTTTCTTCGCCGCTTGCGCCAAGTATCAGTATCGGCACAGTTACGCCGCGGCTTCTTAGCTGCTTACCCTCCTGCAATACCGCTACTGCCAGACGGTCCGCGCCGTTTTCAAGAAGCGTCTTTGTCACCTCAAGAAAGCCGTGTCCGTACGCGTCTGCTTTTACAACAGCCATTATTTTTGAATTCGGATTTGTTATCTTTCTTATTTCCTTTATATTGTGAGCGATAGCGTCAAGGTCTACCTCAGCCCAGGTTCTCTTATCCATCTCTTATCTCCTCAATTATAGCATACTGTTTACTGTTTTTCTACCTGTAATATCTGCCTTATTGCAGCCGGAATTTTTTTCATGACAAGCGATGCTGTTACAGATTCTATTCCATATTCGTCCCTTGCAATATCACCGGCCATGCCATGTATATACACAGCCATCGCGGCGGCAGCCGTTTCGCCTATCCCTCTTGCCGCAAGCGATACAACCACTCCGGCAAGCACATCTCCGCTGCCGCCCGTAGCAAGACCCGGATTGCCTGTAATATTAATATATTGAATTCCGTCCTGACCTGTTACTATTGTATGGTGTCCCTTTAGTATCACAGTCACTCCGTACTCCTCCGCGAATTCCTTTGCCGCAACAAGCCTGTTTTCTTCTATATACTCCTTATCAAGCCCTGTCAGACGCGACATCTCGACTGTGTGCGGTGTGAATATCACAGGGCATGTGCAGTCGCTTAAAATATCAGTATTTTTTGCCACGGCATTTATACCGTCTGCGTCAATCACAACAGGCACTTTGGAATTTGTAAGCACCGCTTTTATAATACGCGCCGCGTCATGACTTCTGCCCAGTCCCGGTCCAATAAGTACCGCGTCAGCCTTTTCAGTCAATTCAAGTATTTTCTCCTCCGCGTCAGACGATATATGTCCGTTTATATCTTCAAGCGGGACTGTCATAACTTCAGTGGTTTTTGCCTCCATCGCGCCGTTAAGACCTGACGGGAGCGCCAGGGTCACAAGTCCGCTTCCGGCTGTAACCGCCGATTGCGACGAAAGATACGCCGCGCCCGTCATACCCGCTGAACCGGCTATGACAAGCGCCTTGCCGTAATCGCCCTTCTGCGAGTTATTTTCACGCGGCGGAAAATTATCACGCACAAATTTATCGTCTGTCACGTTTATGCTTATGTCCTGTTCCTCAATTATATAATCGGGAATTGATATATCCGCCACCGTGACACTGCCCGTATAATCCGCCGCCGGAAACATCAGCATTCCCACTTTATACGCGGCAAAGGTTACTGTCTTATCTGCCTTTATACATATTCCGCATACCTCGCCGCTGTCTGAATTGATACCGCTTGGCACATCGACTGACATTGTATATCCGGAGTTTTCGTTTATCTCATTTATAACGTCATAGCTTATACCGCCTACAGTACCATGTATACCTGTACCGTAGATCGCGTCAATTATAATGTCATTCGCGCGTATTATGTAACGAAGATTTTCCGTGTCCGAAACGACATCTATATCAACGTCCATTTTCTTTATAATATCAAAATTTATCTTCGCGTCACCCATGAACTCGTTGCCGCAAACGAGATAGACTGATACCTTGACGCCCATATTATACAGATGACGCGCGATTGTAAAGCCATCGCCGCCGTTATTTCCCTTTCCGCAGAATATGGCGACACGTTTATCCTTTAAATCGCAAAAATCCTTTTTAAGCTCATTAACGCACGCAAGCGCCGCGTTTTCCATCAGCACAATACTCGGTATGCCGCCGATTTCGCTTGCCGCCCTGTCAACATTACGCATCTGC
Source organism: uncultured Clostridium sp. (assembly GCA_964634915.1). GTDB lineage: Bacteria > Bacillota > Clostridia > UBA1381 > UBA1381 > Hominilimicola. The sequence continues at coordinate 2,543 of CAZWLT010000005.1, forward strand.
GAAGCAAAACACGCTTTCATAAAACCACCTCGATTTTATTCTTCCGATACATATATATTTCTCGGATTGAATTTCTTTGCGCTGCTTATCATCTTGTATGTCGGCTGAAAAATCACCCTTATACGTTCTCCGTCCTTGGAAAAATCAACGAAGTATATATTGCCGCCGTCTTTGTCGCCCGCAACATTATACGTCTTGTCCATCGCGGTATTTTTATAATCATGGTTATGCTCGTTATCATTGATATTCGCGCATACTGATATTTCCTTGAAATCGAAGCTTACAATATGCTTTCTGCCTTTTTTTGACATAATCTTGTCAATATCCATTTCACTGTTTGTGAGAATATACTCATACTCAAGATTCTGCATACTGATAAGCAGATATGCCCCATACCACATCAGCGCGATAAGTACAAGTCCTATACTGAACGAGAACGAGCCAAAGCTTGTTCCGACAAGCGCATATGCCGCGGCGTATATTGCCAGTAACAACACGCCTGTCAGCAAAGCTCCGAGCAGAACAATCAACGTAATAATCATCTTTTGCCTGCCGTCCTTTTTTTTCCTGACCATATACTCCAGATAAATATCTTCCATCATGATTACTTTACCTCCATATTCCTAAGCTTTTCATATAAGTTTTTAAGCGCTCTGCCCCTGTGGCTTACACTGTTCTTTTCATCGTCACTGCTCTGGGCAAAAGTCTTGCCAAGCTCCTCTGAAAAGAATATCGGGTCATAACCAAAACCGTTTTCACCATACGGTTCTTTTGTAATATACCCCTTTACCTCCCCTTGGGCGGTAATCTCTCTGCCGTCCGGGAATATAAGGGCTACGGACGTCACGAACTTTGCGTCCCTCATTTCGTTGCCGCCTATTTCCGTAAGAAGTTTGTTTATCCTGTCCTCGTCAGACGCGTCATCACCGGCATATCTTGCGCTCCTTACACCCGGAGCTCCTCCAAGCGCCTCAACGCAAAGTCCCGAATCATCCGCAAGCACGGGATAGTCGCTTATCATCGCAACCGCTCTCGCTTTGATAAGGGCGTTTTTTTCAAATGTGTCGCCCGTTTCCTCAACATCAATCTCTATACCCATTTCCTCCTGTGATATAACTTCAATATCAAGCGGTGATAAAATCTCGCCCATTTCACGGATTTTCCCCTTGTTCTTTGTCGCTGCTATTACTTTCATACACTAATTCTCCATACAAATTTATTTCTTACTACATTGTACTACATACAGGCATTTTTTTCAAGTATAAAAAAAGGGAGCTGTTTAAAAATGCCCCCTTTAAATTATTTACAGATTATATCCCATATCAAACGCCTTCAGATTAAGGTCGATAAACTTTTGCGGAACAGTTTCCTCAATTGTTTCAAGCCACACATTCTTATCAACATTCATACTCTTTGCAAGGAGTCCGATAAGAACGACATTCACCGCCTTGATTGTACCTGCCTTTTCCGCGAGAGAAAGCGCGTCAACAGCAAGCAAATCCGCCTTTTCCGCAATCTTTTTCTCAATATTTTCCGGATATTCCATCGCGCCTGTTATAACAGGCATCGGATTCATTTTCTGCGTGTTTGCAATCATCTTGCCGCCTTTTTTCAAAAACGGCAGCGCGCGCATTGCTTCAAGCATTTCAAACGCCAGAATAAGGTCCGCCTCGCCTTTATCTATAATCGGTGAATACACCTTGTCCCCGTACTTTACATATGTAACAACGCTTCCGCCGCGCTGACTCATTCCGTGTACTTCACTGACCTTAACATCATAGCCCTCTTTTATCGCCACTCTTCCCAATATGCGGCTTGCAAGCAATGTTCCCTGACCGCCTACGCCAACAATCATTATATTCATAAGTTTCAGTCCTCCCTTTCTATGGCGTTAAACGGACATACGTTTGTACATAGTCCGCATCCGTTACACTGTGCCATATCAATCTTCACAACATCGCCGTCAACTGAGATTGCCGGACATCCGAGTTTCATACACATCTTACACTTCTTGCACTTATCGGTAATACGGCAATGACCTGAATACTTTTTACGCATATTCGGCAGAAGCGCGCAAGGACGCTGCGCAATAATGACAGAAACATCCTCGCGTTCCGTTTCCTCTTTTACAACCTTTTCAAAGTTCTTCACATCAAACGGGTCGGCGACAACAACATGGTCAATTCCGATTGACTTACAAAGCGTAAGCAGATTAACCTGTTTTGTTTTCTCCTTGCGGATTGTATAGCCTGTTGTCGGGTTGTCCTGATGACCTGTCATACCTGTAATTGAGTTGTCAAGGATAAGAACGGTATTAATGCCCTTATTATAAACCATATTGATAAGACCTGTAATACCCGAGTGAATAAATGTCGAATCACCGATTACCGAAACAGTCTTTTTGGCAAAATCATTGCCCCGCGCCTTTGATATACCATGCGCCTCGCCAATGGCGGCGCCCATACAAAGATTGGTATCCATACTGCTCAAGGGCGCCATTGCGCCGAGAGTGTAACAACCGATATCACCCATAACATTAAGACCAAGTTTTTTAAGAACATAATATGTGCCTCTGTGCGGACAGCCGGCACACATTACCGGCGGACGTACGGGAGTTGCCTCGTCTATAAAATCAAATTCGGGCGCGTCAATGTCAAGAACCGCTTTCTTTATCATAGCCGGCGTGTATTCGCCAAGCAATGTGAACGCGTCCTTGCCAATAACATCAACGCCGATTTTCTTACAATGATTTTCAATAAACGGGTCAAGCTCCTCAATAACATAAATCTTATCGCACTTCGCGGCAAAGTCCTTTATAAGTTTTTCGGGAAGCGGATAAATCATACCCAGCTTGAGAAAATTAACCTCCGCGCCAAGAGCCTCCTTCGCGTACATATACGCGATACCGGCTGTTATAACGCCTATCTTGCTTCCGTTATACTCAACTGTATTGAGTTCCGTTTCATCAGCCATTTTTTCAAGCGCTCTCATTCTGTCTTCAACAACAACATGACGTTTGATCGCGTTTGCCGGAGTCATTACGTTCTTTGCCGGATTTTTTTCATAATCCTTTAATTTATAATCAATCGGCTCCATTTCCTCAACAAGGCTCTGCGAATGCGAAACTCTTGTTGAAAGCCGCATAAAGACCGGTGTGTCATATTGCTCCGAAAGCTCATACGCTATTTTTGTATAGTCGCGGCATTCAAGACTGTCCGCCGGTTCAAGCATAAGAATTTTTGCCGCCTCGGCATAATGACGCGAATCCTGCTCATTCTGCGATGAGTGCATACCGGGGTCATCCGCGACACAATATACAAGACCGCCGTTAACGCCTCTGTAGCTTGATGTGAAAACCGGATCCGCCATTACGTTAAGACCAACATGCTTCATACAAGACATCGCTCTCGCTCCGCCTGTCGCCGCGCCGACAGCAACCTCTGCCGCAACCTTTTCGTTTGGCGCCCATTCAACATAAATACTGTCATACTTTACAATATTTTCCGTAATTTCCGTACTTGGCGTACCCGGATATGAGGAAACAACGCCCACGCCCGCTTCATACGCGCCGCGCGCTATTGCTTCATTTCCAAGCATTAACTTTTTCATTTATACAAGCCTCCCTATTTTTAAACCATTATTATAATTTTAACAAAATTCAGCCATATCGTCAAGTGGATTTACGGAAAAAAGCACAAATTTCCACTAAAAAAGACCGTTTTCACGGTCTTTTTCCAATCTGCTGTTGACAGCGTCATATAATCTGAGAATTGTCGCTATCGATTGTTCGTTTGTATATTCGCTCTCAGGCGCGAACGTGTTATAGCCGACACCTGTCATAACGCCTGTCTTGTTCATCTGATATACAGCCTCTTTCGCCCATTCGCCTATTTCTCCATCGTCGGCATAAGCATATCCGGATAATTTATAATTTTCATAGAAATCATCATATCCCATATACATAGCTGCCCTGTAAAGCAGAGCCGCGGCCTCCGCGCGTGTGATTGAATTCTTAGGCTTGAATGTGCCGTCCTCATACCCGCTTATAATCCCTGCTGTTCCCAGCTTGGAAATTGTCTGACTTTCTGTGTCGGTAAACGCTGCTCCCGTTTCCTGCGGCATTTTATCGCTAAGCTCCAGCATGCTTGAAAGCACATAGCAGAACGTTTCACGCGTCATATTATCCGTGTACACAAGCTTATCCTTGAGGTCATACGGCGCAACGTCAATCTCATACGCGCGTCTTATTTCATTTTCCGCCCACTGTGACGGCTTTGAATTATTGAATGTTATATCCGGCAGCGGCAGACGGTGGTTATATTCTTCCCAATTCAGTCCGTCTTTTGTTCTGTAATGATTGCCGTCGGCATCTTCAATATAATAATATCCGTCATATACCAACGCGCGGTCTGTTATACAGTCAAAAGCATATCTGTCAACAATGTTATACTGCTTGTCAAGTATATACATATTCTTTACTCTGTCCCATTTGCTTGCAAAGTAATACGGGCAACCGTCCCACGCGAACCAACGCAACATATATCCGAAATCAGTTTCAATAATTTCATAATTATCCTCATTGCCGGCGACAATTTCCTTTACCTCGCCGGGCAATTTATCTATGACTTCTCTCGCGGTGACGCCATACGTTAGCGGTCCGCCGGCAGCGCGCGGCTCATCTAAATAGTCCTCATATGTTTTCCCCGCGTGACTTTCATCGGAAATACGGAAATAGTTTTTGATGCCGCCGACATAGTTAATCGGCAGTACAAGGTTCAGAGAAAACTCTTTTTCGCCTTTAGCCGGAATTTTTACGCTTGCCATTGTATCCTGCTCCGCCTCGGACTTTTCGCCCTTCAATAGTCCGCTGTGTTTGCCGTCTTCATCTTCGACATAGACAGCCACATTTGAGACTGTTTCAACAATGTACTCAAAATATCTGTCCTTATCCGTTGTGTTTTTAACTTTTAGATTATAGCTTTCAACCACACCATAGTTACCTATACTGCACGCGTATCCCTGATTGCTGCGTCTTGGCGAAAGCTCGTAATTAGGCACGTATTCCTGAGGCGAATACCATGTCGGACTGCCTTCATAATATGTTGTGTCGCTATGATAAGGATCCCATATCCATACGTTATCCTTCTTATTGTCCCTTACCCGTTCTCCGTAATATGTAAGTTTTGAATCGTCCTTATAATTAAGCGTTACAAGATCGGATTCAACCGTTATGCTCTTTGACCACAAATCATCCTGCGGACTCAGATGGCTGCACCATGCCTCAGTTACATTTCCGTCTTTTTCATACTGATTGAATATTTTATTTTTCACATAATCTCCGTCTTTTACACTCGGAGTTATTGTGTATTCCACATATGCGTTCATTTTCGGAAGCGTGTCCGCAATACCCTTTTGCGTGCGGTCATACACATATGAGCCGAATTTTGCCTTGTTTGTAAAACCGCTTCTGTCACGAAGCTCTTCACCTGCTTTGAATGCTGCCACATTAAAATTCATCTTGCCCGAATTTATTTCAATTTCGCCAATCATCTGCATCGGCGCGTAATACCTGACAGCGCTGTAATTATCGATATAATCGCTGAGCCAGACTGTTTCGCCCTTTTTTATTTCAAGAGTAACCGGCTCATATTCCTGCGCCTCGTACATCCATGAACCATTCATTTCGCAAAGATTTACTCCAAGATATGACGCGAGCGAATTCAAACAGCTTACCTTGTTCATTTCCTTCGCCCATATTCCGCTGCTGTAGATAAACGCGACGTCCTGCGGCGTTTCAAAAAAAGCTTTGTTTATGGTAATCACGCTGTCCTCAACGGCAGTAAGCTCCATATCAATCTCTATGTCATATCCCTTTTCGTATCCGTCCTCCGTGTCTGTACCATTTATATGGCAAATAAGAAAATCGTACAGGTCCGCTTTAAGATTTTCATTGTTCATTATGTATGACGGTTCAAACTCGCCGCTGTTCATAAGGTCGCAATTACGTATTCTTTCGGGATTGTTGCAGTAAATCCATTTACCTCCTCCCTCCGGCGTGAAATTCAGGTCGGACGCGTATGCTCCGATACCAATACACACAGCGCAAAGCGCGGTTATAATCGCAAATATTTTTTTCAAATCACTTTCCTCCAAAAAATCAGTTTTTAAATCAATTTTCACTTTCCCCGTTTTCTTCTTCGCTCACATACGGGAACAGCTCACCCGCGCGCATCATTTCAATCATGTCCCATACAGAGCATTTGCCCTCATCATCCTTGATTGAAAACGGCACAAGCAAGTCATCCTCGCCCATTTCAAGCGTTTCCCATATAAGCTCAAGATTTGGCTCAATTTCCTTTTTCTTCAGCTTATCTGTCTTCGTTGCGACAACAATAAGATTATCATGATAATGACGTATCCACTCCGCCATCTGCACGTCATCCTTTGTAGGCTTATGACGGCTGTCAACAAGAAGTATTGTCTGCACAAGCTGCTCGCGGTTCGCAAGATAATCTTCCATCATCCTGCCCCACTTCTCAGTCTCTGTCTTACTTCTCTGCGCGTAACCATAGCCCGGCAAATCCACAAGATAAATTTTATCATCGATATTATAAAAGTTTATCGTTACCGTCTTTCCCGGTGTTCCGGAAACACGCGCCAGCGATTTACGATTTAAAAGTTTATTTATAAGCGATGACTTGCCGACATTTGAACGTCCCGCAAAGGCAAATTCCATATATCCTGTTTTCGGATACTGATTCGGACGTACTGCCGAAATCGTGAACGCCGCATTGTGTATATTCATATTTTTCTTTTCCTTTCCATGATTTACATAACAAAATAAAATCGTCTGCGTTTTCGTTAAATGCGATTGCCGCGCTGATTTAATGATTTTAACGGTGAGATAAGCAATTTCAGACTGCCTTATTATCTCAAAGCGTTTTCAAGCACTGTACCCATATTGTTTACAGGTATGAAATTCAGTTTCTTTCTGACCTCCTGCGGCACATCGTCAATATCCGGCTTGTTTTCCTCCGGTATTATTATATCGGTAATTCCCGCGCGATATGCGGCAAGCGACTTTTCTTTAAGTCCGCCTATCGGCAGTACGCGTCCGCGAAGCGTTATTTCGCCTGTCATGGCAATATCATTTCTTACAGGGTTCTTTGTAAGCGCCGACACAACCGCCGTTGCCATTGTTATACCGGCTGACGGGCCATCCTTTGGCACTGCCCCCTCCGGAACATGAATATGTATATCCTTGCTGCTATGGAAATCATCATTAACACCCAGTTTTTCTGAATTCGCGCGTATATAGCTTATCGCCGCCATCGCGCTTTCCTTCATCACATCGCCAAGCTTGCCTGTAAGCTCAACCTTACCGCTTCCCGGCATCACATTTACTTCAATCGACAGTGTTTCTCCTCCGACAGACGTCCACGCGAGTCCGCGCGCGATACCAATCTCGTCCTCCTCGTTCATCTTTTCAAAACGGAATTTTTCCGCTCCAAGGTATTCTTCAAGATTTTTAGCTGTTACCTTTATTGTCTTCTTCCCTGATTCAAGCAGCTGCTTCGCCGCCTTACGGCATATCTTGCTTATCTGCCCCTCAAGCTTTCTGACACCCGCCTCTCTTGTATAATGCTCTATAATTGACTTTATCACATTATCGGCTATGCTTATCCGGCTCTCATCAAGTCCGTTGTTTCTAACAGACTTTTTCAAAAGATAATCCTTCGCAATATGGAATTTTTCTGTGCCGGTATAGCCTGAAAGCTCAATCACTTCCATACGGTCAAGAAGCGGTCTTGAAACAGTATCAAGAGTATTCGCGGTTGTTATGAACAACACCTGTGAAAGGTCGAACGGAACTTCAAGATAATGGTCGCGAAATGTTCCGTTCTGCTCATAGTCAAGCACTTCAAGAAGCGCCGCGGACGGATCCCCCTTATAGTCTACGCCCATTTTATCTATTTCGTCAAGCAATATAAGCGGATTTTTTGTTTTTGCCTCTTTCATTGCCGCCATTATTCTGCCTTCCATTGCGCCTATGTATGTCTTTCTGTGACCTCTTATATCAGACTCGTCATGTATACCGCCAAGCGATATTCTGACATACTTTCTGCCCAGCGCTCTCGCGACAGACTTCGCGACAGATGTTTTACCGACTCCCGGAGGTCCGACAAGGCAAAGACTTGTACCATTCTTTCCCTTTGTCATCTGACGCACCGCAAGATATTCAAGAATTCTTTCCTTTACATTTTCAAGTCCGTAATGGTCCTCGTCAAGTATTCTTTTCGCATCCGCTATGTCAAACTTCTCTTTTGACATATTATTCCACGGCATATCAAGCACCGTTTCAATATAGTTCCTTGAAACATTGCTTTCAGCCGATGACGGAGGCATCTTAGAAAAGCGGTCCACTTCCTTTAGCAGTTTTTCTTTTGTTTCCTTCGTTGTTTTCAGCTTATTTATTTTATCTGTGTACGCTTTCACATCTGCTTTTATGCCGTCCTCATCGCCAAGTTCGTCCTGAATGACACGCATCTGCTCGCGCAGATAATATTCACGCTGATTTTTATCTATACGCTCCTTTACGCGCTGCGCAATCTGACGTTCTATCTTTAGTATCTCAAGCTGATTCTGCAATGCGATAATAAGACGTTCCGTACGGCTGCAAACGTCAAATTCAGAGAGTATTTCCTGTCTTGTCTCAACGTCAAGCTCAACGCCGGCAGCGACAGTATCGCACAGCTCGCTGATATCCTTTATACTCATAACGTGCATAAAGCTGTCCGCTGTGAGCTTCGGATTCTGTGAGAAATATTCCTCATAAGATTTTTTCAGTCTCTTAATATACGCGGCTTTAAGCGGAGTGTCCTCGTCATATATCTCGTCATATTCGATTATTCCGGCTTTCATAAAATAATTATTTGGAATTTCACAGTCAATTATACCGCGTTTCAGCCCCTGTACAATTACTCTCGTAATACCGCCCGGCATACGCATAATCTGTTTTATTTTCGCAACCGTGCCAATATCATAGATATCCGCGAAGGTCGGTTTTTCTGTGTTTATATCCTTTTGTGCCGCAAGAAACAACATCGAATTCTCCGCGGCGGCAGCCTCAATCGCTTTTACAGACACTTCGCGCGCCGCGTCAAAATTCAGCGTCATATACGGAAACAATACCATGCCGCGCATCGGCACTACAGGCATATATTTAATTTCGTTTTCCACGCAAATTCACCCCTAAAATATTTTTCAATAATCATAACATTATTATTATATAACCTTTTCGTTCGATTTTCAACTGTTTTTTTCTTTCGGCTTAATAACAGATATATCCACAATCTTTTCATCGCCTTCAAAGTACATGCCGTTTGTGTAGTGACACGCAGAGAGCGTCCATGCCGCGTCACTTGCCGTTATGCGCCCTCTTCCCTCAAGGAACACTATATTTTTTGACATCTGAAGTATCTTTACAGCGTCGCGTCCGTTCTTTGCGTACTGCGATATAAGATTTACCGCGCCGTCGTCCATTGCGATATTCAGCCTTTCCTTCGCGCCGCAGACGATTTTTTCTATATCCTCCCTTGTCAGGGCGTTGAAATACACTTCAACGCATCTTGAACGTATCGCCTCCGGTATATCTTCACATTTACGCGTTGTCGCGCCGATAAGACGGAAATCCGCCGGTATTCCGTTTTGGAACACGTCATGTATATATGTCGGTATTTTCTTGTTTTCACTGCTGTAATATGCGCTTTCAAACATAACCTTACGGTCCTCAAGCACCTTTAGCAGCTTGTTTATCTGGCACGGCGGCAATTCTCCTATTTCATCAATGAAAAGCACGCCGCCATGCGCCTTTGACACCGCGCCCTCCTTAGGCTGCGGCACTCCCGCCGCGCCGTACGCGCCGGCGCCCTGATATATAGGGTCATGCACTGAGCCGATAAGCGGGTCGGCTATTGACCTTTCATCATAACGCATTATCGTCGCGTCTGTTTCAACAAATTTCGCGTCCTTTTTAAACGGAGTACCCTCGCTTTTCTTCGCGCATTCAAGCGCGAGACGCGCCGCCGCGGTCTTGCCCACTCCCGGCGGTCCGTAAATCAATACATGCTGCGGATTTGGTCCGCAAAGCGCCGCCTTAATCGCTCGAATTCCGTCCTCCTGTCCGATTATCTCATTTACATTCTGCGGTCTGACTGCCTCCGTCATAGGCTCTGACAATGCTATATGACGCATTCTGTTAAGATGCTCCGCTTCCTTTCTTGAATTTTCTTCTATTGTCCTTGTGTCCGCATGTTCTCCCCTCAGCTTCGTAAGAAAGTACATTCCTATTATTATCGTAAAGAAAAACTGCGTCACCATTATCGCTCCGCTCATTTTTTTCACTCCCTGTCAATTCGTTATAATCATAGTTTTTTCAATCATA
>CAZWLT010000005.1:13086-29596 GCA_964634915.1 uncultured Clostridium sp.
AATCATAGTTTTTTCAATCATAGTTTTTTCAATCAAGGAAGATTTATTCTTATTTACAAGTGGAATATTTTTTAGCAAATTAAAAATGACAGTAATTTTAACTGTCATTCTCAATTAAATATTTTTCTACAAGCTCCGCGCAATCTCTTACATATTCGACGCATGGGCGTTTTTTGTAAAATTCTTCGTTTCGTTCTGTCGGCACAGCGCCGGTATCCCGCGGTTTATGTATGCCAAGCAGCTCGCCGCAGATTATTGAGCCGTTCTTATTCTCAAATTCCTTCGCCAGCTGCTGAACAGTCCCGTATATCTTTGCGCGTGTTTCCAAATCCTTCGGAACGCTTTTACTGTATTTTAATCCGACAAGCATAAACATAGCGCTTACCGTTCCGCACGTAAGCCGCATACGTCCCATACCGCCGCCGAAGCCCTCGCTTACACGCATTGCGGTTTTCTCATCCATACCGAAAAGGTCGCAATAAGCGCATAAAACTGACTGTGAACAGTTACAGCCGGATTTGAAAAGGTCTGCCGCTTTTTGTACTCTGTCCATTTTATCCTCCTTGGTTTGGTAAATTATCAGTCGCCGAATGATATGCCTATTTCCTTTGCCGCCTCTATAATGTCGCTGTCAGCCGGCACCTTCTTCAGCTTGCCTGCCACCTCTCCAAGCGGAACAGGGACAATCTTCTCGTTCTGCAAAGCTGTCATAAAGCCATACTGTTCATTCTTTATAAGTCTTGCCGCAGCCGCGCCAAAGCGTGTGCAAAGAACTCTGTCATACGCGCACGGACTTCCGCCTCGCTGGAAATGTCCCGGTACTGTTACTCGTATCTCGTGTCCCGTAATATCGCCAAGCTCCTTTGCAATCTTATATGAGATTGACGGATACGGCATTGCCGCGCGCTGCGCCTTGAATTCCTTTTTCTTGAGCTGTGCCTCCTCATTTGAAATCGCGCCCTCCGCGACGGCAAGAATTGAAAATCTCTTACCTGCCTTTTCTCTCTTTTCGATAACCTTTGCAACCTCGTTTATATCATATGGAATTTCAGGAAGAAGAATTATATCCGCGCCGCCGGCAATACCCGCGTAAAGATTAAGCCAGCCAACCTTATGTCCCATTATTTCAACAATGAAAATACGTCCGTGCGATGTTGCTGTTGTATGAATACAGTCAATCACTTGTGTCGCAATATCAACGGCGCTCTGGAAACCGAATGTCATTTCAGTACCCCACACATCATTATCAATCGTCTTTGGCATTGAAACAACATTAAGTCCTTCTTCACTCAGGAGATTTGCCGTCTTATGCGTGCCGTTGCCGCCAAGAATTACAAGACAGTCAAGTCCCATTTTCTTGTAATTATCCTTCATTGCCTTTACCTTGTCGATACTGTTTTCATCTTCTATAACGCGCATCATCTTAAACGGCTGACGCGATGTGCCGAGAATAGTGCCGCCCACTGTCAGAATACCTGAAAAATCCGACTTGTTCATTTTCTTATAATCGCCATGAATAAGTCCGGCATATCCATTCTGTATACCGTAAATTTCAATATCGTCATTAAACTCCTCATAAAGACTTTTTGCAACGCCGCGTATAGCCGCGTTAAGTCCCTGGCAGTCACCGCCGCTTGTAAGAATACCTATCTTTTTCACCAATCATCATCCTTTCATTTTAAAATCCCTGTCACGACCCTGTCGTTTCCGCAAAGGTCTTTTTTTATTTCCACATCACGGAAATCTCTTTCCATAAGCGATTTAACCGCGTCACCCTGATTAAATCCAATCTCAAAAGCAAGAATACCCTTATCATTCAGAATTTCGGGCGCTATATCCGTTATTCTGCGATAAAATGCAAGTCCGTCGCTGCCGCCGTCAAGCGCGAGATGAGGCTCAAAGTCCCTGACTTCGGTTTGCAGTGTTTTTATAACATCTGTTTCAACATACGGCGGATTTGACACAACCACATCATATTTACCGTCCGGACATTCATTAAGTATATCCAATTTCTGTACTTTTACTCTGTCATACATACCATGACGCATAATATTCTTTTCCGCCGCATAAACCGCTGTATCGCTTATATCTATCATGCGAATATTGCTGCCGCCGATAAAATGCGCGAGGCTTATGCCTATACAGCCGCTGCCCGTGCAGATATCAATAATTTCCGCGTTTTCACGAGCCTTTTCAATAATTGTTTCCACCAGCGTTTCCGTATCGCTTCTCGGGATAAGCACACCCTTTTCCACGTAAAAATCCAATGACATAAATCCGCACTCGCCGATTATATACTGCAAAGGCTCGCCGTTTTTTCGACGTTTTACCATTTCATTTACGGAATTCATATCGCTTTCATAAATTTCATTATGTCCTTGGAGTACAAGCTGCGTTTTTGTAATTTTAAGCGCGCTCATAACCATTTGTTCGGCTTCAAAACGCGCATTATCGTCAAGTTTTTTTGCCGTTTCTCTTACAAAGTCGGAAATTACCATCTGTCGTCCTCTTTATTTTCCGGTATACACGGTTCCATTGACGCTATCGCGACCTCAATCATTGATTCGTCCGGCTCGCGCGTTGTAAGCTTTTGCAGCCATAAGCCCGGCTTTGACATTAATTTCACGCACTTATTACGGCTTCTTCCCGCCCATTTTATAAGCTCGTACGAAAGACCCGCGACAACCGGCAAAAGCGCCAAACGCATAACCACTCTCAGCAAAACCATATCGACTCTCGGCAAAAGCGCGAAAAGCAGAATACTTACTATCATTACGAAAAGCAAAAAGCTCGTTCCGCATCTGGGATGAAAGCGCGTATGCTTTTTTATATTTTCCACCGTCAGTTCTTCGCCCGCCTCATAGCACGCTATTGTTTTATGCTCCGCGCCGTGATACTGATATACTCTTTTTATATCCTTCATATTCGAAACAATCGCAAGATAGCCTATGAATATCACCATTCTGACAATACCCTCAAAAAGGCTTGTAAAAATATGCGATGCGGTCAGCGCTGAAAGCGGCGGTACAATTTCTCCGATTTTTTCAAATCCCTTTGTGACAAATGTAGGCAAAATCATAAACATTACTATACTGAACAACAGCGAAATCGCGATTGAAACATATATAACAATATCCTTTATCTTGTCGCCGAATTTATCTTCAAGCCATTTGTCAAACTTGCTTTCCGCCTCCTCCTCATCATCCTCTATATCGACAAATTCAGCGCTGTACATAAGCGCCTTCATTCCGATAACAAGACTGTCAATAAAATTCACACAGCCTCTTACAATCGGCAGACGGAAGAATTTACTTCTTGTTTTTGTTCCGTTTTCTTCAATCTTTCGAGTTATCTCGCCGTCCGGCTTTCTTACGGCAACAGTAGTTTTATAGGGGCCTCTCATCATTACCCCTTCCATTACCGCCTGTCCGCCTATTGACGTTATATGCTGTTCCTTACTCATCAATTTATCTCCATTCTGTTTAAATTTACATACACGGGCATATGCAGTCAGCGCACATGCATGCCGTGCAGCAGTCGCACGGAGTACAGCATCCGTTATTCACGCTGCCGCCCATATTGGTCTGATATGTGTAATTTCTGTTCTTTACATTATTAAGCGCGTCTCTGTATTCTTCATTGTCCGGTTCCATATTTACCGCGGTCTGAAGAAATGTTATTGCCTGGTCATACCAGCCAACCTGAATCCTTATACGTCCGGAAAGATAATACCATTCCGCCGTTTTCGGCAGAGACTCAAGCATTGTCATAGCTTCACGCAGTCTTGACTGTGAAATAAGTATACGCACATTCTTAAAGCTCGCCTGTCCGCTGTAGCTCTGCTGTCCGCCGCGGCTTTGCTGCGATGATGCTTCCGGCGCTTTTTTATTTATTATCATATCATATGCCTGATTGATTTCCTTCATCTTTTCGCTTGCCAAATCCGCAAGCGGGTTATTGATATACTTATCCGGATGATATTTTTTGACAAGCTCCCTGTATGCTTTTTTTACTGTTTCATCGTCAGCGTCTTCGCTGACGCCAAGTACCTCATAAGGATTCATTACTCTCTCCTAAAATATGATTTTGTTTGTTTTTAAGCGCTGTATACATGATATTATCAAGCACCTCGCGATTTTTCTCTATATCAAGAAGATTATATGCCGATGCTGCGTTTTCAAGAGTAAACGTCATGGATACTCTCAGTTTGTCGCGCAGCTCACGCTTTATTTCTTCCGCTTTTTCACCGCCATACGCGCGCACAAATGTATTGTAGCTTTTTTTCTTTATATCCTTTTCAATATCATTATACGCGTCAATTATATATATCCAGCGCCCTATATTATATCCCAGCCATGCAAGAATACGTTTTTCGTTTTCATCGGCTATGAATTTCGGCGTAAACAGAATTTCAAGAATTTTCGCGAAACAATCCGCTGTTTCGTCTATTTCACAGCAGCCATCCTTTTCAAGCTCGCTTAGTCTTTCAAGACACTCCTTTATTGAGTCATAAGCTTCGGGATGCCTGTTATATGCCTTTTTCATTGCCCGACGGAACATCAGCATTGAAAAAAGCGCCTTATAGCTTCTCTCATCATGCCAGTCATCCAGAAATTTCAGATATGTCAGCAATACTCCCATATCCGCGGCATAGTCAACAGCTCTGTCGTTTCTGACACATATATTTTCCCGCATAGGATGAACAAGACATTTGCTGTCACGCGTTTCATCTTCTGTTTTATCCAGTGATGACAGCACTATTGCAAGAAATGTTATATCATAGCTCAAGCCCATTCTCGCGCTTTGCGAGCATCTTTTTCCGATTGCTTTGCACAAGCCGCAGTAATATGCCTTAAACGTTTTATATCCCTCATCACTGAGGTGTTCTCTGCATATCGTAACGTATCCGAACATACCGTTTCTGCCTCCGTCAATATAACTGTACAGAATTAGTATATATCAAAACGCTCTAAAATTCAACACGTAACGGTGAAAAAAATTGCAAAATTTATTTTTTGTTCACAAATACAGCATATTTTACTGATTATTCGGAAAAATAATTTTAAAGTACACAGGAAAGGGTTCGCATGACTATGAAACATGAAATGACTAATAAGGAGTACGGCGAATACGTCAAAACAAAAACTCCTTCTTCAAAAGTATTTTCAAATTCAATAAAAGCATTTATATCCGGAGGCATTATCTGCGCGATAGGTCAGTGTCTTATAATGTTATTTAAAAAATGGGGACTTGATGAAGAAAGCGCCTCTACCGCAGCTTCAATAACGCTTATATTTTTCGGCGCGCTTCTCACTGGTCTTGATATATACCCAAAAATCGCAAAATTTGCCGGCGCCGGCACTGTCGTGCCGATAACCGGTTTCGCGAATTCCGTTGTGTCGCCCGCGCTTGAGGCAAAAACGGAGGGTTTGGTACTTGGAGTCGGCGCGAAGATTTTCACTATCGCCGGACCTGTTATTCTTTACGGCATACTCGCGTCATGGGTCGCAGGAATTGTTTACTGGATAATTAGCATGATTTAAGGAGATGATTTTTATGAGTAAAAGAATAGGCAGGCAGACAGTTCGGCTTGAAAATGAGCCTGTTATAATCGATACCGCGTCAATTGCCGGAATAAAGGAGGGCGAAGGTCCTTTGCGCGACTCCTTCGACAAGATTCTCACAGATGATACACTGGGGGAAAAGTCATGGGAAAAATCCGAAAGTATGCTGCAAAAGCAAACAGCCATGCTTGCGCTTGAAAAAACACGGCTCGCGCAGGGCGATATTGACTATATTCTCGCCGGCGACCTTCTGAATCAATGCGTCGGCGCGCATTACAGCGTTCGTGACCTCGACATCCCCTTTCTCGGACTATACGGCGCTTGTTCGACTATGACAGAAAGTTTGTCTATCGCAAGTATGCTTGTTGACGGAGGCTCTGCCAATCATGTATTGTGCCTTACGTCGAGCCACTTCTGTTCATCGGAAATACAGTTTCGCAACCCGCTTGAATACGGCGGACAGCGTACTCCTACCGCGCAGTGGACTGTTACAGGCGCCGGCTGCGCTGTACTTGCCGCCAAAGGCGCCGGCCCGAGAATTACGCATGTAACAACAGGAAAAGTAATTGACAAGGGAATCAAGGATATAAGCAATATGGGCGCGGCTATGGCGCCGGCGGCTATTGATACGCTCCTTGCCCATTTTAAGGACACAGGCTGCAGCAGTGATGAGTATGACCTCATCTTAACGGGCGACCTTGGCGTCATCGGCTCTGATATCTTTGAGGAGCTTATGCTCGGCGAGGGTTATGACATTCGCGAAAATCACCGCGACTGCGGCAAATTAATATATGACATTGAAAAGCAGGACGTACATGCCGGCGGAAGCGGCTGCGGCTGCTGCGGCAGTGTGTTCTGCGGTTACATCTACAAGGAGCTGAAAAAACACAATCTCGGAAAAATACTTGTTATGGCAACAGGCGCGTTGATGAATCCAATGATTGTTGAACAGGGAGAAAGTATACCGTCAATCGCGCACGCTGTAACTATTGAAAATTAAGGGACACTAAACGGAGGGACACTAAAATGGATTTTCTGAAGGCATTCACAGTCGGCGGGCTGATATGCGTAATCGGTCAGATTTTAATAGATAAAACAAAGCTTACACCGGCAAGAATTCTTGTTACATTCGTTGTATGCGGTGTATTTTTACAGCTTATAAAGGTATATGAGCCGCTTGTCAGCTTCGCCGGCGCCGGCGCGACAGTACCGCTCACAGGCTTTGGCTCTAACCTATGCAAAGGCGTTGCAAAGGCTGTCGGCGAAAAAGGTTTCCTCGGCATTTTTACCGGCGGCTTTACGTCCGCGGCCGGAGGAATATCAGCGGCGCTTGTCTTTGGTTTTCTCGTTTCAATCATTTTCAGGTCGAAAGCAAAAAAATAATTTCGAAAATGTCTGTTCAAACCATTAAAAATATGGTATAATTATCTTATATACTGATTTGAATGGAGAATATAAAAATGTTTGAAATAAACGGACACACAAAACAGCTCGGAATAATCGGATATCCTGTTGAGCATAGTTTTTCGCCGGCTATGCACAATTTCATATCCGAAAGCATACATAATAATTATGTCTACTGCGCGTGGCGCGTCAGCCCTGAAAATCTGGGCTATGCTATAAACGGCATGAGGGCGCTCGGCATAAGCGGTATAAACGTGACTGCTCCGCACAAGGTCGAGGTCATGAAATACCTTGATGTCGTCACTGACGCCGCAAAGGAGCTTGGCTCGGTCAATACTGTTGTAAACAAAGACGGTAAGCTGTACGGCTACAACACTGACGCGGACGGTTTCTGCATGGCGCTCGGAAAAGAAGGAATTAAAATTGAAGGCGGCAAAATACTTATAATCGGCGCCGGCGGTGTCACACGTCCGACACTTATCCGTCTTATCGACTGCGGCGCGAGGGAAATTACCGTTCTCAACCGGACAAAATCCAAAGCGGACGCGCTTGCCGAGGATATATTAAAAACAAAAAACTTTACTGTCAAAACAGAAGTTAATACTCTCAATTTTGATATTGTTATCAACACCACATCAGTCGGTATGGAACCTCAGGAAAACGCGCTCCCTATCGACAGTATCAAAGAAATCAACGACCTTTCTTTTATTAATGAAAACACCGCTGTTGCGGACATGATTTATAACCCCGATGAAACATTGTTTCTTAAAGAGGCGCGCAAAAGGGGCGCGAAAACTATGAACGGTCTTGGAATGCTTATATATCAGGGAATTATCGCGTATGAGCTTTTTACCGGCGCAAAACTTCCTCCCTCTATGGGCGAGCGTATCAAAAAGGAGGTGTTCGGAAGATGAATATAGTACTTACAGGGTTCATGGCGTCCGGCAAAACAGAGATAAGCAAGGCAATCGCGGAAATATCAAAGTACAATCTTGCCGATACAGATGATATGATTGTTAAGAAAATGAATATGACGATAAATGAAATATTCGAAAAATACGGAGAAGATTATTTCCGTAAAATCGAACATGAAATGATATCCGAGGCGGCAAATATGAAAAATGCCGTCATTGCCACCGGAGGCGGAGCTGTTCTTTGCAAAGGCAATATGGATTTACTGCGTGAAACAGGCGTTATATTCAATCTTGCGCCAAATTTTTCCGTTATAAGGGAAAGGCTTGAAGCGGCGCGCAAAACAAGGCCGCTTTTAATGCATGACAGTATTGAAAATATTGAAAAACGTTTTAACGACAGAAAGCCATTTTACGATAACTGCGACCACAAAATCCATATTATAAGCGGAAGAACGCCGCGTTCATACGCTATGGAAATACTGGATATCATGAGGGAAAGTAAATGAAAATAGCCCGTGAATCGGATTACGCGCCGCGAGTCCGGTTCTTTTTTACTTTTCGGTGAAAACTGTCACGTTATTCCCGTCGCTTGTCATTACGATGGTGCCGTTTTGGTCAGTTCTGTAAATCTGAACTTCGGCATCATTCAGGCGGCTTAGCGTTTCCTTATGCGGATGTCCGTATGAATTGCCTTTCTCACAGCTTATAACCGCATACTGCGGCATTACCTCACGCAAAAACGGATATGAGGTAGATGTGCTTGAACCGTGGTGTCCCACCTTTAAAACCGTTGATTTCAGATTCGCGCCGGTTTTGAGTATATCCGCTTCTTCATCGCGTCCAGCGTCGCCTGTAAACAAAAATGATGTGCTGCCGTACGTGATTTTCAGCACGATTGACGTGTTATTTAAATTGTCTTTATCTTCATTTACAGGTCCTAAAACCTCCGCTCTGCTGCTGCCAAGCTTTATCACATCGCCCGGCTTCGGATGTTCAATCTCGTCTACCCTTTCAAGCGCCTTTTTCTTGAAATTTGTATATGCCCTTGATTTTGCCTCCGTTTCCGGCGCCCATACATTATCCGCATCGGCTACCGACAGCGCGCCTGAGAGTCCGCCCACATGGTCCTCATGCGCGTGAGTGCATACCACGTAATCAAGGCTGTCTATATCCTCTTGTTTGAGATATGACGCGATAAGACTGCTGTCCGCGACGTTTCCGCCGTCTATGAGCATACTTTCACCGTCACATTCCACCAGCGCCGCGTCAGCCTGCCCCACATCTATGTAATGCACCTCAAACCGCGAGTTTTCGGGCACTTGCGAAAAATCATACTGCAAATCACAGCCCGAAGCGCCGAATGACATTATCAGCGCCGTTATAACACCTACTATATTTCTCATAAAATCACCCTTTAAGCCCTATTGTTTTTTTCTATTGCCTCCCGCAAGCCGTTCAGATATGCCGCGCCCAAGGCTCTGTCATAAAGTCCGTAGCCGGGCATTGCAGCCTCGTCCCATATCATTCTGCCGTGGTCAGGTCTTATCGGTCCGTCAAAGCCGATATCATAAAGCGCTTTCATTATCTCATACATATCGAATGTACCGTCTGACGAAAGGTGCGCCGCCTCCTCAAAATCTGTCGGTGAATTAAATTTAAGGTTCCGCACATGCGCAAAATGTATTCTCCCCTTCAGGGAACGTATCATGTCCGGCAAATCATTTTCAAGATTTGTGCCGTATGAGCCTGAACAGAACGTCACGCCGTTATGCGCGTCGTCCACCATGCTCATCACGCGGAGTATGTTTTTCTTATTTATAATAATTCTCGGAAGTCCGAACACGCTCCATGCGGGGTCGTCCGGATGAATTGCCATTTTGATATCATATTCATTGCATACCGGCATTATTCTTTCAAGGAAATACTTCAAATTCTCAAACAGCCTTTCATCATCCACGTCCTTATACATTTCGAAAAGCTCTTTGACTTTTTCCATTCTTTCCGGCTCCCAGCCCGGCATTATCGCGCCGTTCATGTCCTTTGAAATACTCTCGAACATTTTCTCCGGCACAATCTTATCAATATCGTCCTGATTATACGCAAGCACTGTTGAACCGTCCGGACGTTTTCTTGCAAGCTCGCTTCTTGTCCAGTCGAACACCGGCATGAAATTATAGCATACAAGATGTATATCCTCTTTCCCGAGATTTTCAAGCGTCTTGATATAATTCTCTATGTACCCTTCTCTTTCCTCTGTGCCGACCTTTATCGCGTCATGTATATTAACGCTTTCAATACCGCTCACATGAAGTCCGGCTGCCGCGACCTCGTCTTTCATCGCACGGATTGCCTCTCTTGTCCACACGTCACCGGGCGCTGTGTCATAAAGCGTTGTTATGACGCCTGTCACACCCGGTATCTGTCTTATCTGCTTTAATGTTACTGTGTCAAATTTTGAACCGTACCAGCGTAATGTCATTTCCATTTTATTGTCCCCCCTTTAAAACTCACGGTAAAAATCGTCTTTCATTTCCGAAATAACCATATAACATTCCTTGCCGTAAAGCAGTCTGCACGGCACTCTCCATGTCTTGCCGTAATAAAAATCGTCCGCAACCATTTCACCGTCCGCATAAATCTGCGCTGTGTCGCCTGTATAATCTATATTGGCAAAGCCGTTTTCACTGCTGACTGTTATTTTCTTCCATACGAGCGTGCGTTCGCCGCCGATTGATAATTCTTCCTTATATTTTGGCTCAAACGGCGCTGACGCAATATCTTCAATCGTAACCTGCGCATTTTCACACGTCTGATTTATACGGAACTTTTCAAAGTCAAAGCCGTTCCACTTCACGCACTCGAAATCGCCGTTTTCTATAGACAATATCTGTCCGTTCTCCTCGTACAAATCGCAGCCGCCGCCTATGTACACAACATCCGCTATCTTACGCGTATACTTCGCCTTTTCAATATCAAGAACAATCACTCTGATATCATTATAAATGAAATCATCAATATTTGCAAACACTTTTCCGTCGTCAAACTTAAATTCGGGATTGATACCGTCTATCTTCATAAAGAAATATGTGTTTCCCTGTCTGCACATCGGCTGCGCTGTCGCGTATTCAAGTATACTGCCGCCCATATCCATATTGAACGGCATAAAAAAGCTGACTTCGCCTTTTACGTCAATCGGGGGAAATTCCGCATTTCCTGTGTCAATAACGACATTTTCTATATCATAAAGCTCTGTAAGCCGCTGATAATGATTTACAAACACAAATCCGCTTTTGCCGTTTGTCCTCATACCGTAGCGAAGTGACGATACATCGTCTGCTTTGACTGTATTTTCAGCGTCTACAGCCTCCATCGGCGCAAATGTTTCTCCGAAATCCCGCGCAAACATATGCAGCAAATTCAGCAGTCTGTAATGTTCGCGAGCTTCGCCGTATTCCGACAGCGGCGCCTGAAAATCATACGACAATATAGGATAATCATTCGGATAGCCTGCCGCCTTTGTTTCATTAAACGTTGACAGCTTGCCTATCTTATTTGTACCGCCGTGATACATATAATATCCGACAAGGTTGTTGCCGTCACATAGCTTTACAAGCGACACGGCATAAATGTCCATCGGCTTTATAATCGGTCTGCGGTGATGTGTAACCTCAATACCGCCGCCAAGCTCACAGGTCGCAAACGGATATTTTTCATACGGCAGCTGCCAGCCGTAATTATCCGCCTTTTTGATAAGGTCTGTTCCGATTGCGCTGTCATTTCTCATTCTGTTGAAAAAATAATGCGGCGAGGGACTTAATTGATTGGTATGCTCTTCCCACGGCGCTTCGCAGTATCCGCCGAACACCGGCACAACCTCGTCGACAGGTATCTTAGCGCCGGCGGCGCTGTTCCAGCCTGTAACGGTATACAGCGGTGTTATAAGTCCGCATTCTATCGCTATTTTCTTGAGCGCTGCCAGATGCTCCGCATTATCCGTATATTCATTTTCAAGCTGCACGGCAATTATATTTCCGCCGTCCTTATAGAAAAGCCCCCTGACTTCCTCATAAATCCTGCCGTACCATTTACGCGCAAGCGCAAGATAGTCGTCATTGTTGTCACGGATTTTAAACGGCTTTTTTAAAAGCCAGTCAGGAAAGCCGCCGTTTCTGCATTCTCCGTGCGCCCAAGGACCGACGCGGATTACAACGTCAAGTCCGACGTCCTTACAATCCTCAATAAATTTTCGTATATCGTTATCGCCGGAAAAATCATACTCACCCTCGATTTCCTCATGATAAATCCAAAAAAGATATGTAGATACAATCGTCACACCGCCGGCTTTCATCTTTGCAAGCTCTTTATGCCAGTTATCTCTGTTATCGCGTGAGAAATGGTATTCAGCCATTACTCCGATAAACGGCTTGCCGTCTCTTGTGAAATATCTGTTTGTCAGATTAATTTCCCCGCCCTGCGGATTTTTACCGCCCATGTTAAGATGATTTACCAAAAGCTGTGATTCGTTATACTCTTTAAATCCGTATTTCATATGGTTACTCCTTTATAAGTTCAACGCCATAGCCTTCAAGTATTCCGTCAAAATCAGTATCGGAAATAAGCGACTTGCCTTTTATTCCCGTATCAACCGCATTTTCATTATGGTTAAGCACAATCCTGTATCCGTCGCGTTTTACTATTTCCACGCCCTTTGGCGCGGCAATTATTTCTATTCCGCAATTTTTTGAAATCAGCCTTACAAGCTGTTCCATGCCGTCCTTATCAAGGTCGCAGCCGACATAATAAACCTTGCCCTTGCCATAGCTGTTTACCGTTATTGCCGCCTTGCCCTTGTAGTATTCGCCGTTATAGCTCGCGATTGTCTTTGCGGTGTCCGGCTCTATTATGTCACACCATATATTGGCTGTGCCGCCCACCTCTCCGCATATTTCCACACCTTTGCGCGGCGCGTCAAATTCAACCGTCTCGATTCCCGCCATTTCCCTGAATACTCCGGGCAATGCAAGAGGACGTATTCTGTTATATTCGTCCCGTGTGCCGCTGCGGAATGTCAGCACAAGTGTGCCGCCGTTATCCACATAGCTTTTTATCTCGTCCATCTCGCTGTCTTTTATGATATTATAAGCCGGCATATATACTGCCTTGTATTTATCATAATTACCTTTTGAAACAGCAGTTGTTATATTCAAATCGACATTTGCTCTGTAAAAATCATAAAGATGATTTTCATAGTTATAGTTTTTCGCGTGACGTTTTATATCGTGTCCCCATGAGTTGACATATGACTTTACAACAATCGCGTCATACTTATTTTCCGCGTTTACGATATACTCTTCAAGTTTTTGAAGCTCACCGCCTGTTTTTTTCAGCTCGTAAAATCTTCTGCGCGGTACGCCGTCATGGTCAAGCACTCCGTACCAATACTGCTCCATACCGGAGAGCGCTGTCCGAAAACGGAAATACATAATCCCCTCCGCTCCGTGCGCTATTGCCTGATATGTCCATAGTCTGAGCTGATTCGGTCTTGGAGTCTGACCCACAATATCCCATCCCGCCGGACCCGCCTGTTCCTCCATTACAACAAAATTCTTATTCTTTGCGCCGCGCATATTTTCATGCGCCATTGATACATACTCATATTCCGAACCGCCCCACTGATTATCGGGATAATTGTCCCATGAAACAAAGTCAAGGTCAGCTGACAAATCATACGCGCTGATATCAGAGAAATGACCCATAAGATTATGCGTTACGGGCTTATCGCTATGCTTACGGATAATGTCAATCTGCATCTTCTGATAGTCTACCCACGAATCAGACGCAAAACGCCGAAATTCCAAATCAAGCGCCGGATTATGCGACCATGTATCACCGCGCGTTCCCTCGCAGGAATTATACATTGGCAGTATCACGTCATCGAACGAGTCATAGTCAAGGCTCCAGAAAACATTGCCCCACTTTTTATTCATGTCATCTATCGAAGCGTACTTTTTACCAAGCCAATCCCCAAACTTTTTGCGGCAATGCTCGCAATAGCATCTCGCGCTTGCGTGACAGCCGAATTCATTATCAATCTGCCATGCGATTACGTTTGGGTTATCCTTATAATGCTCCGCCATTTTCTCTGCAATAATTTTTGATTTCGCTATGTAGTCCGGATTATTCGCGCAGCATTCGCGTCTTGCTCCCCAGCCTTTTTTGCGTCCGTACTTGTCACGCTGTAAAATGTCGTATTTGTTTGCAAGCCACTTTGGCGGCGCGGCTGTCGGTGTGCCGAGTATTACCTTTATGCCGTATCCCGCAAGCACGCTAATCGCGTCATCAAGCAGTGAAAAATCAAACTCGCCCTCATTTTTTTCAAACAGCTTCCAGCCAAACTCACCCATACGCACTGTATTAAATCCGCCCTCACGCATGAGCTTTGCCTGATTTTCCCATTCATCTCTGTCCCATTGCTCGGGATAATAGTCTACGCCGAATATCATGTCTTATTCTCCTTTTTTCATCGCGTCATATAATTCTTCATCTGTCATGTGGTTATCCGTCACAAGAAGCAGCATTACATTTCTGTCCTCTTTAGTGTACATAATATCGCGATACCATTTATCATGTCCGGCATTGTCGCCCATTTCTCTTATGTGTCCCATTGCTTTACGCGCCATATACGCGCTGTGCTTTATGTCGGCAAGACAATCATTGAAGTAAAATCCTTCCCATACTCCTTTTTCACTGCCGCGCATTTGAGAGTGCGCGGTATCAAAATTTGCGGCGCTGTCGCCGGCAAGCACAAATGCCTTTTTATAATTCTCTTTTTGAACCTCTGCCATCGCATCGCAAATCATTAAAAGACCCTTTACGCAGTAATAATGAATTTTTGCCTGAAGAAATACGGTTTCGTCAAAAAGCTGTTTCACATTATTGCCGAGTTTTTTTCTTATATCGGTACAAAGTCTGAAATAGTTTTCAATTCTGTCCATACCGCTTTCGCACGCTTCACGTATTTTCTTAACCTGTCCGAAAAAATCGCCCTCGCCGGCAATCCAGCAAAGCCGGTTTATCTGTCCCCTGTTGCCGATGATGAAATTGTGCGCTATTATTCTTGCGTTTTCCGTATAAAACTGCTCGCCCGCATGTTCATCTTCATGTTTGCCGTAGGCTATCATCGCTTTCGGATACTCGAAAAGCGCCTTTTTGACATCTCTTTCACCGCCGTAATATTCGGATACAAACTCATTGCTGTGTGTTTCGTCCGTTATGCTTTCACCAAGCCATTTTTTACGTACCGCGTCAAGATAGTATACATGCGGTTTTACATTTGAACAGTTTATCACCCAGAAATCATTGCCGTCATTTTTAAGAACCTCCGTAAGCTCCCTGTCGACAAAGCTAATGCTGTTCGGCAGCATTGTTATATGGTTTGCCGCCTGTAAATCATAAAACGAAACATGGTAATAAATACCCTGACGGCCTCCGTCCTTTTCCGGCATTGATGATACTCTCGCGTCATGGTTATCACGGCGGCGTGTTACCATTCTGCCGTAACCGTTGTCCGCCCTGACCTTTATCACGTCATCATCAAGGTCAATATATCCGCCGTCATACAGTTCCATTATTTCACCGTACAAATTGGCGCAGAAAACAGGATTATCAATATATTTTCTTACAATATCGCGCTGTTTTCTGATAATCCCGCTTATAAGTTTTCCGCGTTTTTCTTCCGTATCAAACCGGCATGTTGTATCATCGCCCCAAAACGGTCTGTCACCCTGTCCGCGGAAACACAGATTCCAAACAACCCTGTAATCCTTCTGCTCCTTTACCGCGTCCTCCCAGAGCTTATAGAACTTTTCGGGACATTCCATAAAATTCGGCGTGTCCCCGGGATATGCCCTCGCGAACATCTCCGCGCCCAAAGGCTCCGCGTGATGATGCGTTATCCATAATCCCGCGTCAGACGCCATTTGCCTGTATATTCTTGAAGTCTTGTCCGTACCCGGAATTGTCATGTTGCCGCCGCAGCGAAGAAGCGTCTCAAACGCCATTCTCCACGGTTCGTCCTTATCACCGTTTATCTTCCATTTCAGCATAAGCACCTCATCATTGAAGAACCAGCCGCGGAAACGCACAGCATATTCGGGTGATGTATATGTATCATTTTCGATTACTATGTTTTCTTTTTTCTCAATTTTCTGATTAAGCCAGAACCAGAACGGCTTTATCCCAAGATACTTTTCACTTATACTTAAAAGTCCGTATACAAAGCCTAAATCATCACCGGCTTTAACCGTTATATCCTCGCCGACTTTAACCTCATAGCTTTCGCTGCGAGCCGTATTGCCGCTCTTGAGTATGATTGAATTTTTTTCGCCCTTGGTATTTGTGAATACCTTTGCCATATCGCGTTTTAAAATGTTTATCGCGTTTAAAACAGGCTTTGTCTTTATGTCCGTTTTTATCTGTGTGTTAATATTAAATATGAAGCTCATAATACTTCCTCCGCTGGACTGTATTTTGGTAAATCCAATATATATAATATAATATTTTACCGTTTATTGCAATAGATTTGCAAAAAAAGGACGCATTTTGCGTCCTTCAGACTGTCGACAAATT
>CAZWLT010000006.1:0-10304 GCA_964634915.1 uncultured Clostridium sp.
GGATAAAATAACTGAAAATCAGATAATAATTGACACCGATGATGTGACGCATATTTCGCGTGTGCTTCGTCTTGGAAAAGGCGACAGCGTAACGATATGTGACAGCCGCGGTACGGACTACGACGCAAAGATATCGCATATTGAGAATGCAAGGATTGTATGCGATATAACCGAAAAAAGAAAAAGCGAGTCTGAACCGAATATAAAGGTGACACTGTTTCAGGGATTGCCGAAAGCGTCAAAAATGGAATATATCATACAGAAAACAACAGAGCTTGGCATAAGTGAAATAGTACCGGTAAAGCTGTCGCGATGCGTTGTGAAGATAGACGATAAAAAGGACGAGAAGAAAAAAATTGACAGATGGCAAAAGATATCCGAGGCTGCGGCAAAGCAATCCGGAAGGGGAATTGTGCCTTGGATATCGGAAATAATGACGATTGATGAGGTGATAGAGAAGTCAAAGGAGTTTGATTTGTTTTTCGCACCGTATGAATGCGAGGAACAGAAAACACTCAAAGATGTGCTTTTGTCAAAGAAAAATGTAAAAAATGTCGGCTTTATAATAGGACCGGAGGGCGGCTTTGACATAGCCGAAACAGAAAAACTGCACGATAGCGGAATTGACACTGTAACGCTCGGTAAACGCATTTTAAGAACAGAAACAGCCGGCGAGGCTGTGCTGGCTATGACGATGTATGAAATCGGCGATATTAACTAAGGAGTGATAAACATGACATTACAGGAAATAATAGACGGCAGTAACAACATAGTATTTTTCGGCGGGGCGGGTGTTTCAACGGAAAGCGGTATACCGGATTTTAGAAGTGTGGACGGGCTTTATAACCAGAAGTACGACTATCCTCCCGAAACGATTTTAAGCCATACGTTTTTCATGGACAAAACGGAGGAGTTTTATAAATTCTACCGTGACAAGATGATTATAAAAGGTGTCAAGCCGAACAAGGCGCATATCGCGCTTGCCAATCTTGAGAAAAAGGGTAAATTAAAAGCGGTAATCACACAGAATATAGACGGACTTCATCAGATAGCCGGAAGTGAGAACGTAATAGAACTGCACGGTTCAACACTGCGTAATTTCTGTATGGACTGCGGAAAATCATATGGCATTGACTATATAGATAACAGCAAGGGCGTGCCGAAGTGCGAATGCGGCGGAATAGTTAAGCCGGACGTTGTGCTGTATGAGGAAATGCTTGACGACAGAGCAATAACAAAAGCCGTTAAATTCATAAGCGAGGCGGACACGCTTATAATAGGCGGAACATCGCTTAATGTATATCCGGCGGCAGGGTTTATAAATTATTTTCACGGCAGACACCTTGTAATAATAAACAAAGCGTCAACTCCGGCTGACAAGAGCGCGGAGCTGGTAATAAATAAGCCGATAGGCGAGGTTCTGGGAAGTATAAAAATATGAAGATATATTCAATGAACGTACGCGCAATTAATCCGTCTGATGAAAAATGGTACAGGCATTTGTCCGAAAAAAGGATTGAAAAAGTCAACCGTTTAAAAAAAGACATTCATAAGTCGCAGTCAATAGGCGCGGAGCTTCTTTTAAGAAGGGCGCTATGTGAAAAGGGGACAGTAAAATGGGATACGGATGAAAACGGTAAGCTGTATCTTACGGAGCGCGGTGATATATATGTAAATCTGTCACACTCCGGCGATTATGCCGTATGTGCCGTGAATGATAAGCCTGTTGGTGTGGATATACAGAAATGCCGGAAATGTGACATAAAAATTGCAGACCGTTTTTTTACGGAAAAGGAAACAGAATATATTAAAAACAGCGTTGATATGGATGACGCGTTTTTCGAGGTCTGGACAAAAAAGGAAAGTTTTGTCAAGGCTGTGGGAGCCGGACTTTCAATGCCGCTTAACAGTTTTTCTGTACAGGGTGATGAAATCACATACGAGGGTAAAACATACAGATTTACACAGCATCGCGTAAAAGATGACGGTTATAAATTATTTTCCTGTTGTCTGTTGTGATTATAGATATTCGCGCTTTCCGGCGAATAGCTGAAAATTTTGTCATATGATTCAAGCTGTTCATCGCTTGCCGGCGACCACGGTATAAGTCCTGTACATTCGTGTGTTGATATTGCGTTGCACACGTTAAAATCGAACATACTGTTACGGAAAATAACATGCTTAGGATATTTTTTCTTTTTTTTCATAGGCAAAACCTCCTTACGGACTTAGTATGTCCTGTATGAGGCAAAAGCATTACGCCTATTTTTAACTTGGATTTATTTTATACATATGATTAAGCGGCCCGTTTCCTTTACCGAGGCTGAGCATATCTGAAAGCGCGCCTGTTATATAGTTCTTGGCGTTTTTTACCGATGATTTTATGTCGTGTCCCATTGCGAGATTCGCGGCGATTGCGCTGGATAGTGTACAGCCTGTGCCGTGGGTGTTGGGGTTTTCGATTTTCTGTGCCGTAAACCATGTTTCGTTTCCGTCATATAAGAGATCGTTGCTTGTTTTTTTGAGATGACCGCCCTTTAAAAGCGTAACAACACCGTACTTTTCGTATATTTCCTTTGCCGCTTTTATCATATCCTGTTCGCTTCTGATTTCAAAGCCGCAAATTATCCGCGCTTCATATAAATTCGGAGTGATAATGCAGGCAAGGGGAAAGAGATTTTTTGTCAGCGAGCTTACAGCGTCCTCTTTTAAAAGCGGACAGCCGCTTGTTGAAACCATAACGGTATCAAGCACAATATTTTTCGCGTTATAGAGTGTTAGTTTGTTAGCGATTGTTTCTATAATTTCGCTTGATGATACCATACCGATTTTAACGCTGTCAGGGAAAATATCGGTAAATACCGCGTCAATCTGACCGGCGACAGTGTCTTTTGGTATATCGAATACACCGAATACCCCCTGTGTGTTCTGTTCGGTTACGGACGTTATAACACTCATGCCGTATATACCGTGCGCGGCAAATGTTTTCAAATCCGCCTGCACTCCCGCGCCGCCGCTTGAATCCGAGCCTGCTATTGCGAGCGCTGTGTTCATATTATTCTACCTGCCTTTTCATATAAATCTCTTGCCGCCGCTTTGATATCCTCCGCCGCGAATATCCCTGATACAACCGCCGCGCCGGCAATGCCTGTGCCTTTGAGTTTCAGGATATTACTTCCTGTAATACCGCCTATTGCGACAACCGGTAAATTGACTGATGAAGTTATGCTTTTAAGTGTTTTCAAATCCATTTTAATTGCGTTGCCCTTTGTGGCTGTGCCGAATATTGCGCCGCTGCCCAGATAGTCCGCGCCGTCTTTTTCCGCCTTTTTTGCCTGCAAAATTGTTTTTGCGGTTACACCTATTATTTTGCTCATGCCGAGTATTTTTCGCGCCTCGTTTGCCGGCATATCGTCCTGTCCTATATGCACACCGTCAGCGTCTACGCGTTTTGCGACCTCAATACTGTCATTTATAATAAGCGGTACGTTATATTTTCCGCATATTTCCTTTATTTCCCATGCGGATTTTACAAAATCATCAAAATCCATATTTTTCTCACGCAGCTGCACCATTGTCACACCGCCCATAATCGCCTTTTCAACATCGTCTTTTAAAGCTCTGCCGCAAAGCCACGCTCTGTCTGTTATGCCGTAAAGACGCAATCTGCTTTTATCTGTAATCAATTCCGATATCCTCCATTGTAATGAGTTATGATGATAATATAAGTATATCACCATGCGGAATTAAAGTCAACAAAGCAAAAATTTGATAAAATACTTGTAATAATTTAAGAAATCTGCTATAATAACCTCACGGTGTTACAAAAAAACGGAGCTTTTGACACCCAAGAGAACATTGAAGCTTATTGTTGAGAGGAGAATAGAATAGTGGGAAGTAAAGGCAGATACGGGGAGTTTGGCGGACAGTATGCGGCTGAAACTCTTATGAACGCGCTTATAAGTCTTGAGGAGGCATTCAATAAATATAAAGATGACGGGGAGTTTTTAAAGGAGCTTAATTATTATCATAAGCAGTATACAGGCAGACCGTCTGTTCTGTATTATGCGAAAAAAATGACAAAGGATCTTGGCGGCGCGAAGGTATATCTTAAAAGAGAGGACCTTAACCACACAGGCGCGCATAAAATAAATAATGTTATCGGTCAGTGTCTTCTTGCAAAGCGTATGGGAAAGAAGAAGGTAATTGCCGAAACGGGCGCGGGTCAGCACGGCGTCGCGACAGCGACATTTGCCACAGTGCTTGGACTTGAATGTGACGTTTACATGGGAATCGAGGATACAAAAAGACAATCGCTTAATGTATTCCGTATGAATCTTTTAGGCGCGACGGTTCACTCTGTAACGTCCGGTACGGGCACTTTAAAGGATGCGACAAATGAGGCAATGCGCGCATGGTGCGCGAACGCGGACGATACATTCTATGTATTGGGAAGCGCGGTAGGACCGCATCCGTACCCTGAAATAGTAAAGCATTTCCAGAGTATTATAAGTATTGAAACAAGAAAACAGATTATGGAAATGGAGGGCAGATTGCCGGACGCTGTTATGGCATGCGTGGGAGGCGGCTCAAACGCGATAGGTATGTTTGCTGATTTTATAGATGAACCCTCAGTAAAGCTGTACGGAGCGGAGGCAGCCGGTGACGGTGTTGACACAGGCCGTCATGCCGCGACAATAACAGCCGGCAGTGTCGGTGTTCTTCATGGTATGAAGTCGCTGTTTTTACAGGATAAGGGCGGAAATATTATGCCGGTTTATTCAATTTCAGCCGGTCTTGATTATCCGGGCATAGGTCCCGAGCACGCAAATATGGCAAAGAGCGGCAGGGCGGAGTATTATCCTATAACGGATAAAGAGGCTGTGGACGCGTTTGTTTATCTGTCACAGACAGAGGGCATTATCCCTGCTATTGAATCGGCTCACGCGATTGCTCTCGCAAGAAAAATTGTGCCTAAGATGAGTAAGGATGAAATAGTTGTTATATGTCTTTCGGGACGCGGTGATAAGGACGTTTATTCTGTTGCGAAATATCTTGGCAAGGATATAGACGAAGGCTGATAATTAAAGGGATGCCATGCGACATCCCTTTTAAATTAGTGCATGATTCCGAGAGTTGTGTCAATAACAGAACCGATATTTTTGAAAATACCCTCGGTTTTCTTTGCGATTTTGTGACGGTCGCGTTCGGTCATCGGGTCTGTTATCATAGTAACAGCCGCGCCGACAACAAGACCTGCCGCCATTCCTTTAAGAAATCCTGAAACATTACGCATATTTTTTTACCTCCTTATTTGTTTCCGTTTATATTATTTGATAAAAATCCGCGCTTAAAACGGAGAAATAATACGAAAAGCATACATAAAATAACAATGTAAAGAAAATTTAACAAAAAATAATGTTGACGAAAACCAAATAGTGTTATACTATATAAATAACTCGGATAATCGGATAATAAGAAGTTTTACAAACTGTTTTTAATATAGAAAGGCTATGGTATAGATTATGGCAAATATAAAACCGTTCCGCGGTTACAGATATAACCCGGACAAGATTGAAAGTATGGGCTCGGTTGTATCGCCGCCTTATTATAATATGTCGAAAGAAGATAAGGATACTCTTTATGAAAAGAGCAGCTATAATTCGGTGCGTCTGTTTTCCGGTAAGGAATTTGAGGACGATAATGAACTAAATAATAAATTCACAAGAGCAAAGGAATGTATTGATAAGTGGATTGCCGATGATATTCTTATCCGTGATGACGAGCCGGTCATATATATGTATGAGCAGACTATTGATATGGGAGGCACGCTTTATTCAAATATCAGCTTTGTCGCGCTTGCGCAGCTTGAGGATGCCGGCAGCGGTGTTATTATGCCTTGCGAAAAGCTGCATGAGGTGTCAATGAACGAAAGATATGAGCTGCTTGCGGCAACAAACGCGGATATGAGTATGATAAGCTGTCTTTATGTTGAGCCGGAAAAGGATTTGTTTAATCTTATGAACGAGCTGCATGAGGAAAAGCCCGACGTGGAGTTTTCGTCAGGCGAGGTTGTCGGCGAAACGGTACAGCAGAAATTATGGAAGATTTCATATAAGCCGACAATAGATTTTATTGTTGAGCATTTTAAGAATATGCCGCTCTATATAACGGACGGTCAGACGAGATATGAAACATGTCTGCAATACAGAAATTATATGAAAGCAAATAATCCGGCGCATACCGGTAATGAACCTTATAACTATGTTATGGTTTCGCTTTCAAATTCAAATTCAGACGGTCTTGTGGCGCTTCCCGTACATAGAGGTGTCAGGACGCCCAGAAAGTTCAGCGAGGCAATGTTCCTTGCAAATTCGCAGGACCATTTCAAAATGGAGAAGATAATCGTTGACGCGACTGACGAGGACTTTGTTCAGACAATGATTAAACAGATTGCGACTGTTAAATCTGAAACAAGAATCGCGGCATACTGCGGCGGCGGTTATTTCTACAGAATGTTGCTTCAGGATAATGACTACATCAAAAAAGAGGTATATCCGGAAATGTCAAAGGAGTACTGCAAGCTTGACATTGTGGCGCTTAATAAGCTGATAATCGAGGATGTGCTTCGTATAGACGAAGAAAAGTATGAGGAATGTGTGACGCCGTCAAGGAGTTACAATTCCTGCTACAAAGGTGTTAATGACGGAACATATGATATTATGTTTGTTTTAAACCCTGTAAAAGTGGAGCAGATACGTAATATCACAGCGGTAGGCGAGAGATTGCCGGAAAAAACAGTAAGCGTTTATCCGAAACCGTCCGTCGGTGTTATTATAAATATAAAAGAAGATTAAAAAAGTCAAAAAAATGCTTGACAAGCATTGAATATTATGGTAAACTACCATAGTGACCGCATAGAATGGGTTTTAAAACCTGACGGCAAAGCCGTTTTTGGTACCTACGATAGCGTGTCCTCATAATAATAAGAGGAGGTGTTTTTAGATGTACGCGATAATCTTAACAGGCGGCAAGCAGTACAAGGTATCAGAAGGTGATACACTTTTCGTTGAAAAACTTGAAGCTGAGGAAGGTTCTTCAGTTACTTTCGATCAGGTGCTTATGGCCGGTGAAGGCGAAGACGTAAAGGTTGGCGCTCCTACAGTAGCAGGCGCGTCAGTTGAAGCTAAAGTTCTTAAGAATGGTAAGGCTAAGAAAATTTACGTGTTCAAGATGAAGAGAAAGAAGAACGAGCGTAAGAAGAAGGGTCACAGACAGCCTTTCACAAAGGTAGAAATCACAAAGATTAATGCTTGATTTACGCATAACTATTTAGAGATAGCGAGGTGTTTTAAATGGCTCATAAGAAAGGTATGGGTAGTACAAAAAACGGTCGTGACAGTGAATCTAAAAGACTTGGTGCAAAGAGAGCAGACGGTCAGTTCGTTCTTGCAGGCAACATTCTTGTCAGACAGAGAGGAACAAAGATTCATCCGGGTAACAATGTGGGAATCGGCAGCGACGATACATTGTTTGCGCTAATCGACGGTAAGGTTAAGTTTGAAAGAAAGGGCAGAGATAAGACACAGTGCAGTGTTTATGCCGACTAATTTTGAATTTACAAGCTGTTTTGAAATTATATTTCAGAACAGCTTTTTTCATTTTAATAAAAAATTAAGATTTTTATTAAGAAGGTCGTAATGAATTTTATTAAATAACTATTGACACCGCCGCCGTCACGGTGATATTATAGCTTTAAGAATAAATTGAAACGGAGAAAAAAATGTTTATAGATAAGGCGAAAATTTTTATCAAAGCCGGAAAAGGCGGTAACGGTGCAATATCCTTTCGCCGTGAAAAGTATGTTGCGGCAGGCGGTCCCGACGGCGGTGACGGCGGCAAGGGAGGTAATGTTATATTCAAGGTTGAGCTTGGTATGACGACTCTTATGGATTTCCGTTACAAGAGAAAGTACGTCGCGGAAAACGGTATGGACGGCGCCGGTAAACGTCAGAAGGGCAAAAAAGGCGAGGATGTTATAATAAAGGTGCCGCAGGGAACAATAGTGCGTGACACTGAAAGCAACAGGATTATCGCGGATTTGTCTGATCCTGATAAGGAGGTTGTGCTTGCGAGAGGCGGTAACGGCGGCTGGGGCAACGCGCATTTTGCAACAGCCGTAAGACAGACCCCCAACTTTGCAAAGAACGGACAGTCCGGTGATGAAAGGGAAATCTCTCTTGAGCTTAAATTGCTCGCGGATGTCGGACTTGTCGGCTTTCCGAATGTGGGTAAGTCAACAATACTGTCGATGACAACAAAGGCTGACCCTAAAATCGCGGATTATCACTTCACAACACTTGAGCCGAATCTTGGCGTTGTGGACCTTGGCGGTCACAGAAGCTTTGTACTTGCTGATATTCCGGGCATCATTGAGGGCGCAAGCGAGGGTGTCGGTCTTGGACATGAATTTTTACGGCATATTGAACGCACAAGAATACTGATACACGTTGTTGACGTTTCAGGTATTGAGGGCAGAAATCCGATTGAGGATTTTGATATAATTAATGACGAGCTTTCAAAATATGATATGGAACTTGAGGAAAGACCGCAGATTGTCGCGGCAAATAAGACAGATATCATACAGGACACTGACGCGTATAATGCGTTTCTTGACGAAATGAAGAAACGCGGCATTGAGGTGTTTGAAATTTCAGCCGCAACAAATAAGGGCATAAACGAGCTTATGAACAGAACTTTTGAGGAGCTTTCAAAGCTGCCTCCCATTGCGGTATTTGAGCCGGAAATGGATATCGGCGAGCCTGAATACATTATGGACGAAAAAGGCTATGAAATCAAACGCGATAATGAAGCATACGTTATCACAGGCTCATGGATTGAGGCTGTCGGCGGAAGCGTCAATTTCTCGGATAATGAATCGCTTCAGTATTTCCAGAGGGCATTGCTTAACCGCGGTGTTATTGAGGACCTTGTGAAAATGGGTATACAAGAGGGACAGCTTGTTCGTATAGGCGATTTGGAATTTGAATTTGTATTTTAATAATATAACTTCTCAACAATATAAAAGGGACACTAAAATTTAGTGTCCCTTTTGCGTTTTTTAAGACACAGAGCCAACGCGCATATAAAGCACATAATAACAACAACAGAGGCGGTTATTGTTTCAAAAGCCGACACACTTGCAAAGGACAGGCTCATTGACGGCGAAAAAACAGCGGAGGTAATCGGATTTATCCGCAAATATATGAACATATAAACCGCGGCAATAATTCCGTGCATAATTTTGCCGATGATATAAGGAACAAGGCTTAAATGATATTTTGCAATAACCGCCATGACCTGCGCGTGAACACTTATACCGGCAAAGCCCACAATTGCGGAGGTGAGTATCAGTTTTTTCGCTATGGCAATATTGAGCGACGCGATATTCACTGTGCCTGTCACAAATTCCATTATGCCGGAAAGTATGGCATAAGATGTTGAGGCGGCGGGGATAAGACCGAGTAAAAGTCTTGAAATAACACTGAAAAATAACACGGCGGCACATACTGTAAGTATATTCCTTATGCCGTTTTGCAGTGAAATATCGAAAATTTCACCTATGCTCCTGTCCGGTGATGACATTCTTGAAGGCGGCGCGCTGTGGCGGTTTCTGCCGTAAAATCGGAATAGTATGCCGACAGTCAGCGCGGCAAGTATATGCGCGATGTAAAGAGCAATTCCGTATTTAATATTGGCGTAAATAGCAATTCCGACACTGCCGAGAATAAAAAGCGGCCCGGAATTATTACAGAAGGCAAGCAGACGTTCCGCTTCGGTTTTGGAAAGATAGCTGTTCGCGTATAATTCGCCGGCGGTGACCGCGCCAAGTGGATAACCGCTTATTATACCGAGAATAAACGCGCTTGAACCGGCGGGACTTACGCGAAAGAGCGGATACATACAAAACCGAAATGCCTTTGCCAGAAGTTCGCAAAATCCTGAATATATAAGTATTCCCGAACAGATAAAGAACGGAAAAAGTGACGGCACAATCATTTCAAAGCATATGTCCAGCGCGTCTGACGCGTATGAAATTGCATCGGACGCGCTTGATACGAGCAATATAACCGCTCCGATTGCGAATACATAGATAAAAATTTTTTTAAGCATTATTATCAATCTCCGTTTCTCTGTTTGTAGAATTATATGATGAGTTTTTTGTACTTAAAACTGTTTTGTAATCATAAATTATATCGGGGAGCTGATAAGTCTGAATAAAATTGCCCATAGCGCTGTTTTTC
>CAZWLT010000006.1:10404-27849 GCA_964634915.1 uncultured Clostridium sp.
TGGGGTGTGCCTAAGGACGTTATTATGAATATTCCGCGCCTGACAATTTCAGGCGACAAGGAAATATATATCGAGAACCATAAGGGGATACTTGAATATACCGACAGCGAAATACGTATATCAACCGCAATGGGGATTGTGCGGATTTGCGGAAAAAATCTTAAAATAACGGGAATACGTCAGGAGGATGTTCTCATAGACGGACTTTTTTCAAAAATAGAATACGAAATCTGAAAAAAGGGAGTAAAAAATGTTCAATAAGTTCTTTAAATTTCTGCGCGGATATGTTATAATAAAAATATATGGAAAAAATGCGGCAAGATTTCTCAATATATGTTTAAGACGCAAAATAAATGTTTGGGATACTGTTCCGTTTGACGGCGGAATAAAATTGGCTGTGACGCGTGACGCTTTTCCGCGTCTGCGTCCTGTTGCGCGAAAAAGCCGTGTCAGAGTCAGAATTTGTGAAAAGCGCGGTCTTTGGCATACAATACGTCTTTACAGAAAAAGATATGTTTTTCTTGGCATGATTATATTATGTATAATTCTGTGCGGAATATCAACACAGTTCATATGGCTTGTTGAGATAAACGGTGTGGAGAACTGCGATCTTAACAGCATAATGGAAACGCTTGACAAAATGGGTGTTAAAAGCGGAGCGCTGAAACGCAATCTTCCGGACGGAATGGATATGAAGCGGGAGCTTATAAACGGCAGTGACGGCATAGCATGGGCATGGGTTTATATCGAGGGCGCAAAGGCGCGCGTTGAGGTGTATGAACAGATTATACCGCCGCAGGTGGTTGATAAGGATACGCCGTCTGACATTGTTGCCGTGTGCGACGGTGTTATAAAGAATATGATTGTCAAAAACGGAGAGGATATTTTAAAGAGCGGAGATGCCGTAAGACGCGGCGACGTCATTGTTTCCGGCAAAGTGCCGACATTTAAAGAGGGATATCCGGAGGAATATATATACGTACATTCAATAGCCGATGTTGAAGCCTACACAACGCATAAACGATCGGGGGATTATAAGCTGTATTACGAAACAAGAGTACCTACGGGAAAGCGTAAAACGCATATTTCGTTTGAGGTATTCGGCAAAGTGTTTTCACTTCCTCAAAGAGAGGTAAAATACGAAGAATATGACAGGTCTGAAAGCCGCCATGAACTCAATATACCGTTCTTCGGATACAGCGGTATTGCGCTGTACACTGTGACATATACGGAGGTCAGCGTAAATCGTGAACCGCTCAGCGAGGATGTCGCGGTTGAATTCGCAAAAAATGACCTTGAAGCGAAAATCTCAAAGGAGCTTACGGAAGGAAGCGAGCTGAAGGATGAAAATATTGAATATGAAAAAAAGGATAAAGACACAATAAATGTAACATTGGAAATGGATTTTATCCAGAATATAGCTGTAGAACAGCCGATAAACGCTGAAGAAGATAAAGGAGAGGAAATATTTGATAAACAGACAGATAGAAGTACCGCAGGAGATTGATATTGCCAATTTGTTCGGTAAATTTGATGAGAACGTCAGAATGCTTGAAAAGGCGCTCGCGGTAAATATTGCGGCACGCGATAACGCGCTGCGTCTGACAGGCGAGGAGGATAATGTCGAAAAGGCGGGTCAGGTTATAAATATGCTTATGCAGATTATCGCGCGCGGCGAAACAATTGACCGGCAGAAAATGCTGTACGCGATAACAATGGTACAGGAAAACGGCGGTATTGATATAAAGATGATGGGCGATGACTGTGTTGCCGTAAATATCAAGGGACACCCGATAAAGACAAAGACACTCGGACAGAAAAAGTATGTTGAGGCGATAGAGAATAACACAGTCGTTTTCGGTATCGGACCGGCAGGTACAGGTAAGACGTATCTTGCTGTGGCAAAGGCTGTGACGGCGCTGAGGAGTAAGGAGGTAAACCGTATTATTTTGACACGGCCGGCTGTTGAAGCGGGTGAAAAGCTCGGTTTTCTTCCGGGAGATTTGCAGAATAAGGTTGACCCGTATTTAAGACCGCTGTATGACGGTATGTATGAAATGCTCGGCGGCGAGGGCTTTCTTCGTTATCAGGAAAAAGGCGTTATAGAGGTTGCGCCGCTTGCCTATATGCGAGGCAGAACGCTTGACAACGCGTTTATAATCCTTGACGAGGCGCAAAACACCACACCGGAACAGATGAAGATGTTTCTTACAAGAATAGGCTATGGCTCAAAGGCTATCGTCACGGGCGATATCACGCAGATAGATTTGCCCGGTGATAAACGGTCAGGTCTTAAAGAGGCGGCAAAGATACTGAAAAATATTGAGGATATTGAATTCTGTAAATTCACGGATAAGGACGTTGTGCGCCACCCGCTTGTACAGCAGATAATAAATGCATACGCAAGGTATGATGAGGAACAGGAGAAGAAAAGGAGCAAGAGGAAAACCAATGGTCGATTTGATACTTGAAAATGAACAGGACAAAGAGGAATTAACGCCGGAAATTGAAAAGGCAATATTGGACGTGTGCAATGCGGTTCTCGAATCAGAGGAATGTGATTTTGACGCGCAGATTAGCGTAACGCTGGCGGATAATGATGCAATACGTGAAATTAACCGCGAGCAACGCAATATAGACAGAGCCACAGACGTATTATCATTCCCTATGCTTGATTTTGATGAGGACGGAAATGCCGGCGATGTGTATGAAATGGACAGGGGCTTCGTTGTGCTTGGCGATATAGTTATATCAATGGAAAGAGCAAGGGAGCAATCAGAGGAATACGGACACAGTTTTATAAGAGAGGTTGCTTTTTTAACCGCGCATTCAATGCTGCATCTTTTAGGCTATGACCACATTGACGATGCTGAAGGCGAAAGAACAATGCGCGAAAAACAGGAAAGAGTGCTTACCTCGCTTGGAATAACAAGAAATTAGGAGAAAAATATGAAAAAAAATTTTAAATCGGGATTTGCGGCGATAATCGGAATGCCCAATGTGGGAAAGTCGACATTACTTAACGCGATAGTCGGGCAGAAAATTGCGATAATATCCGATAAACCGCAGACTACAAGAAACAGAATACTTGCTATTTATTCAACGGATGAAGAACAGATAATCTTTACCGACACACCGGGAATACACAAGCCGCATAATAAGCTCGGCGAATACATGGTGCATGTTGCAAATGAAAGCATGGGCGATACGGACGTACTTTTGTTTGTTGTTGACGCAAGCAGAAGGATACAGGACATAGAACGCGAAATTGCAAAAAATATTTCAAAAACAGGGCTTCCTTGTATACTTGTGCTGAATAAGGTTGACCTTATGAAAAAGGAGGAGCTTCTGCCTGTAATCGCGGACTATTCAAGTATGCACGAATTCGATTCAATCGTGCCTATAAGCGCGAAGACGAATGACGGAGTGGATATTCTCATTCACGATATAGAGGATTACCTTGAGGAAGGACCGGAGTTTTATGACTCGAACATGGTAACAGACCAGCCCGAAAAGCAGATTGCGGCGGAAATTATACGGGAGAAGCTCTTGTGGCTTTTGGATAAGGAAGTGCCGCACGGTATCGCGATTGAGATTACAAAAATGCAGGAGAAACCGAAGATTACAAACATCTACGCGACGATTTACTGCGAAAAGAGTTCTCATAAGGGTATAATCATCGGCAAAAACGGCGATATGCTCAAGAGAATCGGAACAATGGCGCGCGGCGATATAGAAAAAATGCTTGACAAAAAGGTTTATCTTGAGCTTTGGGTAAAGGTAAAGTCCGACTGGAGAAACAGTGACTTTTTAATCAAGAATTTCGGTTACGCAAATGAATAGAAAATAGTGTCAGTATAACCACTGAAAAAATGAAAAACATAAGTGTATAGAAAAGTTATTTTTTCGGAGGGTATAGCAATGAGCGAGCAAAGCAGACTTTCTTGGGAAACATTTACGCGTACGGGGGATATAGAGGCTTATCTTTTATATAAATCAACAACCGAAACAGAAAATCAGAAGGATAATGATGATAAATGGCGAAAATCAGAGCGAGAGGCGTTATCATAAAGCAGTCCGACTACGGTGAAGGACACAGAATGCTGAGCATCTTTACAGAAGAATACGGAATCATTAAAGCGGTCAGCTACGGCGTCAAGAAAGCCATAAGTAAGGCGGCTGCGTCAAGCCAGTTTTTGTGCTATGGGGATTTTGACCTTTACAATGCCGCGAACAAGGATATTATGACGGTAAATTCAATAGATACCATTGACGGATTTTTCCCGATTTCAGAGGATATCAAAAAGCTGTCGCTTTGCGTGTATCTGTCGGATATCACGTATAGTATTCTCGGTATGAATAATCCGGATGAAAGACTGCTGCATATATTTCTCAATTGCCTGTATGCGCTGGCTTATAAGGACGAGGCCGCGGAGAAAATAAAGATGGTGTATGAATTGAAGCTGATGTGCGTCGGCGGATATATGCCGGCGGTGCATAACTGTGCCTCCTGCGGCAGTAGCGAGGTATTTGCGTTCGATCTTTTAAAAGGCGGTATGGTATGCCGAGGGTGCGGCGGTAAATATCTTGTTAAAATGGATAAAAATCTTTACAGGGCGATTGATTATATAATCTCCTGTGAGGATAAAAAAATGCTGTCATTCAACGCAAGCGAGGAACTGACAGAAAGACTTGCCAAACTTACGGAACAGTATGTTTCGCTGCAGCTTGACCGGCATTTTCCAAGCCTTGATTATTATAAGGCGATGCTTGATATGTAAAATAACAAATAATTAGTCAGTTTACATAAAATAGCTGTCCTGCGGTTCTTAAAAACAGCACATTTTGGTGAAAATAGATAAATCAGCAAAAAAACATAAAAAAAACTTGCAATTACCCCCATAATGGTGTATAATAGTACGGTATTACAGATTAAATTTCGTGGAGGTGTAATTAAATTGCCAAACATTAAATCAGCAAAGAAGAGAGTAAAGGTTATTGAGAAAAAGACTCTTATCAACCTTTCGCACAAGACTGCTCTTAAGACAGCTATTAAGAAGTTTGAAGCTGCCGTTAAAGCAGGTGACAAGGACAATGCAAAGATTCTTTTCAACGAGGCTTCAAAGAAACTTGACCAGGGCGTAGGTCAGGGTATTCTTCATAAGAACAATGCCGCAAGAAAGAAGTCACAGCTTGCTCTTAAACTTGCAAAATTAGCGTAAAAACAGAAAAGAAGTCCGGAGCGGGCTTCTTTTTTTTGCCGGAAATAATTTTGTTGTAATTTTTTAAATGCGGTATAATTATTATATTGGTTAAATAATTTGACAAAACCGCATGAAAATGTTATCATTTTCATGTGGAATTTTTTGAGAGGAATGATAATCATGGCAATAGCAAAATCTGTTTTCGGCGAGACGAGCGACGGTGAAAAGGTATATTCCTACCTGCTCGACAATAATAACGGACTAAGCGCCGAAATAATCACATACGGCGGCATACTCAAGAATTTGTATGTAACCGATAATAACGGCAATAAGACTGACGTGGTACTAGGACGTGACACAATGGAGGAGTATCTCCGCAATGACGGCTATCTTGGCGCGCTTATCGGCAGACACGCCAACAGAATAGCAAAGGGCGAATTTGAACTTAACGGCGAAAAGTATAATGTCGGTATAAATGAAGGGCATAACAGCCTTCACGGCGGAAATATCGGCTTTGATAAGAGAATATGGAGCGCAAAGGAGATTGACGGGGAGGAACCGTCGCTTGTACTGTCGCTTGTATCCGAGGACGGCGAGGAAGGCTTTCCGGGAAAGCTTAATGCTGAGGTCACATACACACTCACAAAGGAAAACGCGAT
Organism: uncultured Clostridium sp.; assembly: GCA_964634915.1. Lineage (GTDB taxonomy): Bacteria > Bacillota > Clostridia > UBA1381 > UBA1381 > Hominilimicola. The sequence goes on from CAZWLT010000006.1 coordinate 16,268, forward strand.
AAAAATCAGCTATAGGGCAAAGTCGGACAAGGACACGGTTGTAAATCTGACTAATCACTCGTATTTCAATCTTGCGGGACATTCAAGCGGAACTGTTGACGAGCAGGTTTTGCAGATTAACTCTGAATTTTATACGCCGAATGACAATGAATGTATGCCGACAGGCGAAGTGCTTTCTGTAACGGGAACACCGTTTGATTTCAGAGCGCCAAAGCCTATCGGACAGGATATAGACGCTGATTTTGAACAGATAGAGATGTTCGGCGGATACGACCATAATTTTGCGATAAACGGCAGAGGTTACCGGCTTGCCGCAATTGCGAAATGTATTGAAAACGGCATATCCATGGAAGTGTACACAGATAAACCCGCAATGCAGCTTTATACGTCAAACGGACTTCCTGAGGGCAGATACAAGAACGGCGCAAAATACGGTGTGCATCAGGCATTCTGTCTTGAAACGCAGTATTTCCCGAATGCTATGGCACATAGCCATTATCCGTCGCCGATTCTGAAAAAAGACGAAGAATACATATTTACAACGGAGTACCGCTTTATTGTAAAGTAACAGATTATAAGGGCGGAGCAGAGCGGTGTTTTGTAGATTTTTCGAATTGACTGATTTACTCTGCTGTGATATACTATAAGGAAAAGCGGATTGATTACAAAGGAGGGGTTTTGATGTCATACAATGAAATGACTAAGGACGAATTACTTAAAGCGCGCGAAGAAGTCGCTGCGAAATATGACGAATTAAAGGCAATGGGACTTAATCTTGATATGTCAAGAGGCAAGCCGAACACCGAACAGCTTGATATTTCAATGGAAATGATTGATACTCTTTCAAGAACGCATGAGCTTGTGGGCGAGCAGGGTGTTGACTGCCGCAATTACGGTGTGCTGGACGGTATTGTTGAGGCAAAAAGACTTTTAAGCGCAATGATAGAATGTCCTATAGACAATATTATAATATACGGTAACTCAAGTCTTAATGTTATGTATGACACTGTCGCCCGTTCAATGACGCACGGCGTTATGGGTTCGACTCCTTGGGCAAAGCTTGACAAGGTAAAGTTTTTGTGCCCTGTGCCGGGATATGACAGACATTTTGCTATAACGGAATTTTTCGGTATAGAAATGATTAATGTTCCGATGACAAGCGAAGGTCCCGATATGGACATGGTAGAAAATCTTGTATCAAAGGATGACGCAATAAAGGGTATCTGGTGCGTGCCTAAGTATTCAAATCCGTCAGGTATCACATATTCTGATGAAACTGTAAGACGTTTCGCTAATCTGAAACCGGCGGCGGAGGATTTTCGGATTTACTGGGACAACGCATACTGCATACATCATTTATATGAGGATCGTCAGGACCATATTCTTGAGATACTTGAGGAATGTGAAAAAGCAGGCAATCCCGATATGGTATTCAAGTTCTGTTCAACATCGAAGGTTACATTCCCGGGTTCGGGCATAGCCGCGATTTCAGCGTCAAAGGCTAACCTTGAATTTATAAAGAAGCAGATGAAGGTTCAGACAATCGGACATGACAAATTAAATCAGCTTCGTCATGCGCGTTTCTTCGGCGATTTCAACGGTATGCTTGAGCATATGAAAAAGCATGCCGCGATTATCAGACCTAAGTTTGAAGCGGTTCTTGACATACTTGACAGAGAGCTGGGCGGTCTTGATATAGCGACATGGACAAAGCCAAACGGCGGATATTTTATCGGATTTGACACAATGGACGGCTGCGCGAAGAGGGTTGTCGCAATGTGCAAGGAAGCGGGCGTGGCGCTTACGTCTGCCGGCGCGACGTATCCTTACGGAAAAGACCCTCATGATTCAAATATCCGTATAGCGCCGACATATCCTTCAACAGAGGAACTAAAACAGGCATGCGAGGTATTTGTTACATGCGTCAAACTTGCAAGTATCGATAAAATTCTTGAAACTAAATAATTTTGATGGGCATTCGGCGGAATGCCCGTTTTCATATTGAAAATGTTATGATTGTTTGATATAATAAATATATAAAATTTTGGGAGGGAATATAATGAATATTAACTTGTATATGAAAAAACTGATGCGTTATATTTCCTGCGCCGTAAAATATACGGCGGCAATGGCGGCAGCGCCGTTTGTGAAAAAAAAAGAAAAGTATAAGGACTTGTGGCTGATTGGCGAACGCGGTGTTGACGCAAGGGATAACGGATATTATCTCTTTAAGCACATAACACAAAATCATCCCGAAATCAATATAGCCTATACCATAAGCGTTGATTCGCCGGACAGAGAAAGAGCGGGAAGGCTGGGCAGACTTATTAATTACGGCAGCTTTGAGCATTTTTTGTCGCTTGTTGCGTCAAAGGTGAAAATCAGCACGCATATAATGGGATATACGCCGTATATAGATTTTTTTGTGCGTGCTGACAAAATGGGACTGGTAAAGGGCAAAAAGATATTTTTGCAGCATGGCATTATAAAGGATAATCTTACATATCTGTATAATAACAACGTGAATATTGATTTGTTTGTATGCTCGGCAAAGCCTGAATATGAATACGTAAGGGATAATTTCGGGTATAAGGACGGAGTGGTTCGTATGCTCGGACTTTGCCGGTATGACGATTTATATAAGATTAAAGAGCCGTCAAAAAAGGTGCTTGTAATGCCTACGTGGCGGTATAATCTTCAGGGCGCCGATGAAAAAGTATTTGAGGAAAGCGAATATTATAAAACTTTTGAAAGCCTGCTCAGAAGCGACAGGTTAAAGGCTATACTTGAAAAATATGACTATGAGCTGCTGTTTTATCCGCATATGGAAATGCAGAAATTCATTTCATGCTTTAGCGGAGGCGAGCGTGTGAGGATAGTGTCCTTTAAGGATTGCACGGTGCAGGATTTGCTTATAAACACAGATGTGCTTATAACGGATTTTTCAAGCGTGTTCTTTGACTACGCGTATATGGAAAAGCCGATGATATTCTATCAGTTTGATGAAGCGTCATTCCGTAAACAGCATTACGGCGAAGGGTATTTCGATTACAGACGTGACGCGTTCGGCAAGGTTATATGCGATGAAAAGCAAATTCTTGACGAGCTTGACAGAATACTCGGAAATAATGCGGCGCTTGATGCGGAATATGCCGACAGAATTAATAAATTCTTTACATTGAGAGATACAAATAACTGCGAGCGTAATTTTAAAGCGATAAAGGAAATATGTGACAGAGGTTAATATGAAAAAGGTAAGTGTAATAATACCCGTGTACAACATGGAGGAATATGTTGAAAGCGGAGTGAGTTGTATAACTAATCAGACGTATGAAAATCTTGAAATTATAATAATCGATGACGGCTCAAAGGACAAGACGTATTTTAAATGTCTTGCCGAGGCTGACAAAGACAGGCGCATTGCGGTGTTCAGCAAGAATAATGAGGGACCTGCCGCGGCGCGTAATCTTGCCCTGAGAAAGGCGACAGGCGATTATGTGTATTTCTTTGACATGGACGACTATCTTGAAAGTAATGCCATTGAAATACTTGTAAACACAATGGAACGGGAAGAAGTTGACCTTGTCGCGTGCAGTTTTTCCATGTATGACGGGAAAAAGGTTATCAGGACAGTAAACAAGACTGACGGATTTAAACGCGCAGGTGACGAGGCAAGACGCGATTATCACGACCAGCTTTTCATGTACGGCGAAAAGGGTATACAGGGGGCGGCATGGTATAAGCTGTTTAAGATGGATATTATACGGGAATATAATATCAGGTTCCCTGATTTGCGTAAGAGCGAGGATGACGTGTTTGTCGCGAGATATGTGAATTATATAAACGGATTTTATATAACAGGCGATGTGCTTTGCCGTTATACGGTCAATACATATAAAAAATTTTGGGACAAATACCGTTTTGATATATTTGATACGGCACGCGAGTCGACCATGTATATGAAGGATATTGTATGCGCGTGGAATAAGGACGATATCAGGACGAGAAACAGGATATATGAGGACTATTTCCAAAAAACCTTTGGCAGCTTTTGCTTTTTGTTCAATCCAAATCTTCATATGTCACGAAAACAGCGCATGGCGCGCATTAAAGAAATTACGGATATATTTATGGAGGATATTCCAAAAGATGGTTTTAATGTGAACCATAAAATTTTCCATTGTATGAAAAAAAGACAGTATAAAATGATTTATCTGAGAATTTTGTTGCATATCGCACGTCATAAATCCGACTAAAAAATATTTTTTATGACAAATTACCTATTGACTAAAATATTAAAGAGTGGTACTATTTAAATAGTTTAGTAATTATAAAAGGCGCGTTTCCTGTGCCTTTTTTTGAGGTATTTTATTTTAGGAGAGATTAATTTGAATCAGAAGCAACGCCTTGAAATCATACGTCAAAAGCATGAAAGAGAACAAAAGAAAAAGAAGATTTTAATTCACAGAATTATATTTGCAGCCGGTATACTAATTGTATTATTGATTATCATATTTGGAATCAAAGGCTGTGTTTCGTCAATATCAGAAAGAGCAGAGCAAAAAAGGCAGGAGGAAGCAGCCCTGCAGGCAACACCTGTGCCAACGATAGAGCCGACAGTAAATCCGAATGAAATCAGTGAGACGTTTTACGCTAATTCCGCGTTTATCGGCAATTCATTTGTAGACGGAATAAGTATTTATAACTTTTTTAACGACGCCGATTATTTCGCGAAAATAGGCTTGTCTGTCGAGGACGCTCTCACAACGCCGACCCAAACGGGAACAGTGCCTGTTGTCGATGAGCTCAATTCGGATAAGAAGTATAATAAAATATTCATGATGTTCGGCGAGAATGAGCTGGGTTGGAGAAGCAAGGAAAAGTTTATCGAAAAATACGGAGAAATAATTGACAAGGCAAAGGAATATCAGCCGCAGAGTAAAATATATCTGCTCGCGATTACTCCTGTCACAAAAACTGTGTCCGATAAAAATACGGACAGCACAAATAATGAGCAGATTCTTGTCTATAACGAGCTTATAGAAAAGCTGGCAACGGACAAGGGTGTGATATATGCCGATATACACAAGGCTGTCGCAAATCAGGACGGCGTACTTGAAGAAGGCGCCGCAAGCGACGGTATACATTTCGGAAAAGACTATTACGAAAAATGTCTGCTTTATATTCAAAACAACAATTTATAAAAAGGGGAATAACATTATGAAAAGATTTATTATGCCAATAGCGGCTTTGACAATAGCGGCAGCGCTTACAGGCTGCGCCGCAAAGGAAATTAACGTAAATGAGCTTGCGTCAGACCTTGCGAAAAACGCAAAGTTTACAGAACAGCTTACAGAGGTTTCATCGGATATAACCGCAAAACGATACGGTCTTGACAGCGAGGCTGTCGAGGAATGCGCGGCATATGCCGGAACAAAGGCTGTTGTTGACGAGGTCGCCGTGTTCAAATCAAAGGATGTTGACACTGTAAAAGAACAGGCTCTAAAGCATATCGAAGCGCAGAAAAGCTCATATTCAAGCTATCGTCCCGATGAAGTGCCAAAACTTGACGACAGCATTATAACTGTAGTCGGCGACTATGTTATTGTATGCGTCAGCGAGGATTCGTCCGTGGCAGAGAGCATAATTGCCGAGTTTACAAAATAATATTTTTGAGAGGGTGAAGGGCTTGTATTTTTCCAGCCTGCTGTTTCTTTTTGTATTTTTACCGCTTGTCTTAGCGGTGTATTACATATTGCCCCGCAAATTCCGTAACGCGTTTTTGCTGCTTTCAAACCTTGTGTTTTACGGCTGGGGCGAACCTGTTTTTATATTAATAATGATTGTTTCTATATCGGCTAATTATATATTTGCCATGCTTATAGAAAAAAACAGGGGGAACCAAAAACGCAGGAAGGCGTTTTTGGTTTTGTCGCTTGTGATAAGTCTCGGACTTTTGGCGGTGTTTAAATATACCGGCTTTGTGTCGGATATCCTGCGGCGGTTTCCGCCGTTTGCGTTTATGCCGAAAATCACTCTGCCGCTGCCGATTGGTATTTCGTTTTACACGTTTCAGACGATTTCTTACACTATTGATGTTTATCGCGGCGACACAATGGCGCAGAAAAATATTGTGTCCTTCGGCACATATGTTTCATTCTTTCCGCAGCTTATCGCGGGACCTATTGTGAGGTATGCGGATATCGCGGAAATGCTTGATAAAAGACGCGAAACAATAAAGCAGTTCGCCGAGGGCGTCAGGCTGTTTATTGCCGGTCTTGCCAAAAAGGTGCTTATCGCGAATCAGATGGGACTTTTATGGGACACTTTGCGTCAAGGCGCGGAATCGAACGGTATTTTGGGCGCGTGGATTGGTATTTTGTCATTTGCGTTTCAGATTTATTTTGACTTTTCCGGTTATTCCGATATGGCTTGCGGACTTGGTAAAATGTTCGGATTTGAGTTTATGAAAAACTTTAATTATCCGTATATCTCAAAGAGCATAACTGATTTTTGGCGAAGATGGCATATATCGCTCAGTACATGGTTCCGTGATTATGTGTATATACCGCTTGGCGGAAACAGAAGAAAACTGCCGCGGGTTATATTCAATCTGTTTGTTGTGTGGGCGCTGACGGGCTTGTGGCATGGCGCGAACTTCAACTTTATTGCGTGGGGAATATATTACTTTGTTATACTTGTGCTTGAAAAATACGTGTACGGCGGATATCTTGACAAGCTGCCGTCGGTAATAAGACACGTATACGCGATGTTTCTTATACTGATAGGCTGGACAATCTTCTATTTTGAGGACTTTTCACAGCTTATGCGGTATATCGGATGTATGTTTACACTGAAAAACGGAATAATCGGTACGGATTCGCTTGCTGTCGTGACAGCGTATCTTCCGCTTATATTCACAGCTGTACTTGCGTCAATACCTGTATGGAAAAATACGTATGTGAAAATCAGAAACAAAAAGGTTGTCGCGGCGCTTGAAACAGTATTTTGCGCGGTGATACTGATATTGTGTACAGCGTCGCTTGTAAATCAGAGCTACAATCCGTTTCTGTATTTCAGATTTTAAGGGGAGGGTGTTATGGCTAAGAAAAGAGATGTTATAATAACCGCCCTGTTTTGCGGATTTATTGGTGTGATGGCATTGGGAACGGCATTATTGCCGAAAGAAGAAATTTCGGTGAACGAAAAAAGAACGCTTGCAAAATTTCCGTCTTTCAGTATTGAAAAAATTGCCCGGGGAAAGTGGGAAAGTGATTTTGAGAGCTATATTTCCGACCATTTTCCTCTTAGAAACTTTTTTGCGGCAACTGATTCGTATTATATGCTTTATACAGGCAGAAACGGCTCAAACGGAGTGTATAAGGGTAAGGACGGTTATCTTTTAAACACGCCTGTGAAATATGATGAGAGCAATATTGACAGCAACATACAGGCAGTCAATGAATTTGCGGCGAAAACAGGTATTAAAACAAAGCTGATTGCCGTGCCGTCGGCAGGCTATATAATGTCAGAAAAACTTCCAAGAGCGCATGAAGAATATATAGATGATTATATCCTTAAAACAGGTATAGAAAAAAGGCTTGAGAATGTCGAAATGATTGATTTAGCCGAGGAGTTTAAAAATCGGAAGGACAGTACCGAGCTTTATTATAAAACCGACCATCACTGGACGAGCGACGGAGCGTATTTGGCGTATAAAAAGTGGGTGGAGAGCGAAGGACTGTCCGCGCGGGATAAAGAAGATTATACTATAGAAAGCACAGACGGTTTCTATGGCACAACGTACAGCAAGAGCGCGTTGTGGAATGAAAAGCCGGACACTATTGAAACGTGGGAATATCCGATAAATGTCACTGTAACGATAGATGATGAGGCAGAGTATTACAGTATGTTTTTTAAAAATCATCTTGAGGAGATGGATAAATACCCTGTATTTCTTGACGGAAATCACGGCTTTGAAAGAATAACAAACAATGATAATCCAAACGGTATGAAGGTGCTTGTTATAAAGGACTCATATGCGCACTCTTTTGTGCCGTTTATGGCGGAAAACTGTTCGCGGATTGACATGGTTGATTTACGGTATTACTTTGACAGTGTATCGCAACTTACCGAGCAGAATGAGTATGACGAGGTGCTTGTGCTGTACGGCATAAGCAACCTTTGTGAAGCAAACGATTTGGCGATATTGCAGTAATTTAAAATTTGAAACGATAAAGTCTGAAATGAGGCAAAGACCTCATTTCTTTTTTTCTGACTCGATATCGTTTTTAATATATCCTGAAATTTTTTCGATTGTACGTATTGGCGCGTCCTGTGCCGTGCCCCATTCCATATCCTTGTTGCGGTAGTCAAATTTCAGAGTAAATTTATGTATGTCATTCTGTATACGTTCAAGCTCTTTTTGCTGTTTTAGATACAGGTTTGCAAGAAATTGCGCGGCTTCCTTGTCGTTTAGCGATTTGGGAACCGTATCGCATAACAGTTTTACATGCTTTACACATAATCCTTTTGAATTATCGAATTTTTGACGGAAATTTTCGTCGGTTGACCACATATATAAAAGCACATCGGCATAACGCGCCATAGTATGATTAATCTTATCGCAAACAATACAGCCTTTTTCTGTTTTATCCGATTTTTCTGAAAGGGAAACAGCAAATTCCGCGGCTCCTGTCTTTTTAAAAAGACCGCCCTTTGCAGCTTTTAGCGCTTTTGCCGATTTTGAGAGCGTGTCCATTTTTTTTCTTATTGCTTCAAGATGCGTGTCAAGAAGAAGTGACAGCGGCAGCTTGTTTGGCATATCAAACAGCATTGAAAAATGATGGCGGCAAAAACCTTTTTCGTTTGAATTCTCGCGAAAATCCGGCTCCATCATTGCCGCGCCGAGCGTATAGTCAAGCGCGTCGCGCTCAAGTTTTTTCTCAAGCAGACACATCGGACATTCACAGTCTGTGTCGTACGCTTCATTTACGGGAATTGTATATATCTGTTCCTTCAAATTAATCACCTCTATTTAATCACTTCTATCATAAATAAGTATACCATTTGTAAAAGGAAGTTTCAAGACCATATCAGCGCAATATATAGTAGATTTTTATAAAAAATAACCCTCATACAACATATTCTCTATTGAAAATATGAAAATGTATACATTTTTTGACGTAATATTTATATATAAACTAATTAAAATTCATAAAAATTATTTTTTTTCATGTAACTGCTTTAAAAAAAATAAAAAATATGCTATAATGTATATGTCTGTAAGCAGACGAAGAAATAAGGAAACAATGTTATAAGTAACACTGTATTAAATTAAACCGTAGGAGGAATTTAACTATGACAGAAAACAAGACAGTTCTTGCATGGCTTGACGAAATGGCAGCTATGTGTCAGCCGGACAAAATCGTTTGGATTGACGGAAGCGAGGAGCAGCTTGAGACTCTAAGAGCGGAAGCGGTTTCAACAGGCGAAATGATTAAGCTTAATGAAGAAAAGCTCCCCGGCTGTTATTATCACAGAACAGCGGAAAACGACGTTGCCCGTGTTGAGGACAGAACATTCATTTGCACACCGACGGAGGAAGAAGCGGGTCCAATCAATAACTGGATGGCTCCTGACGAGATGTATGCTAAATTAAAGGCTCTTTACACAGGTTCAATGAAGGGCAGAACAATGTATGTTATCCCTTATTCAATGGGTCCCGTAGGTTCTCCGTTCTCAAAGATTGGTATTGAGCTTTCAGACAGTATCTATGTTGTGCTTAACATGGCTATCATGACAAGAGTCGGTCAGAAGGTTTTAGATCAGCTTGGAAACGATCCTGCCGCTGAATTTATCAAGTGTCTTCACGCAAAGAAGGACGTAAATCCTGACGACAGATATATTGTTCAGTTCCCGCAGGATAACACAATCTGGTCAATTAACTCAGCATACGGCGGCAACGTGCTTCTCGGCAAGAAGTGCTTTGCTTTAAGAATCGCGTCATATCTTGGCAAGAATCAAGGCTGGATGGCAGAGCATATGCTTATATTGGGTCTTGAGAATCCGCAGGGTGAAGTTAAGTATATCTGCGCCGCGTTCCCGTCGGCATGCGGTAAGACAAATCTTGCGATGCTTATTCCGCCGGAATATCTTAAGGAACAGGGTTATAAGGTTTGGACAGTAGGCGATGATATTTCATGGCTTAACATCGGTCCTGACGGCAGACTCTATGCCATCAATCCGGAAGCCGGTTTCTTTGGCGTTGCTCCCGGTACAAGCGTTAAGACGAACTTTAATGCTCTTGAGTCAACAAAGAAAAATACAATCTTCACAAATGTTGCTATAAATAATGACGATATGACAGTTTGGTGGGAAGGTCTTGACAAGAATCCTCCCGTTAACGCAACAGAATGGAAGGGCGCAAAGGTTAATGGCGTTGAGTACACTGCCGAAGGCAACAAACTTGCTCATCCCAACTCAAGATTTACGGCTCCCGCTGTAAACTGCCCATGTATCTCGCCGGAATTTGAGAATCCGCAGGGTGTTCCTGTGGAAGCTATTATCTTCGGCGGCAGACGCGCTAAGTGCGCTCCGCTTGTATACCAGTCAAGAGATTGGCAGCATGGCACATTTGTCGGCGCCACAATGGCATCGGAAACAACAGCCGCAGCCGCGGGCGCGGTCGGCGTTGTCAGACGCGACCCGATGGCTATGAAGCCGTTCGTTGGTTATAACATGGCATCATACTGGGGTCACTGGATAGAAATGGGTAAGAAGCTTGGCGACAAGGCTCCTAAGATTTTCCATGTTAACTGGTTCAGAAAGGATGACGAGGGTAACTTCCTATGGCCCGGATTTGGTGACAACATGCGCGTGCTTCTTTGGATTCTTGACAGATGCGCAGGTAAGGTTGATGCTGACGAAGTTGCTATCGGTTACGTTCCGAAGGCTGAGGATATCGACATCACGGACCTTGAAAACTACGGTAAGCAGATGACAATAGACGATGTTAGGGCTCTTCTTTCAATAGATAAGAACGAGTGGCTGAAGGATATTGAAGATCCTGAAACAGGTATTAAGCAGTACTTTGAACAGTTCGGAGATATGCTTCCCAAGGAAATGGCGGATGAGCTTGCAAAGCTTGAGGCTAATCTCGCGAAGTAATTTAATATTGCAAATATACAAGACAGAGAACGGTTTTTCGTTCTCTGTTTTTATTATGCGCACAGCAATTTTTGCAATATTTTTGACAAGTTACGCAAAGACAAAATTGTGCTTTTCTGCTATAATTAAGGTAAGAGAAATTTGGTTTATTTTTAAAAAAGAAAGAGGAGGATAAGAACTATGAAGAAAAAACTAAACGTTTTTTGTTCACTGCTTTTGGCGTTATCGATGATACTGCCAATGGCAGTAATGCCTGTGTACGCAGAGGATGACGAAGAGTATACGGCGCCGGAAAGTCCGGCGGTAACGTATAACATGAACGTGGACTGGAAATTCAAAAAAGCGTCTGACAGCGCCGCGTATCCGTTAGCGTCGGCGGCGGCAAGCGTCGCAAAGGACGGAAAGAATTTTTA
>CAZWLT010000007.1:0-23324 GCA_964634915.1 uncultured Clostridium sp.
CTTTATATAGTGAATAAAAAAGGCTGCCAATATCAGGCAGCCTTCTTATTTCATAGAATTATAAGCTTTTTAAAGCTCTGTTACATTGTCTTGTGACAAGTTCTTGCAATAACATCAAGCTGCTGTTCACGAGTAAGATCGATAAACTTAACCGCATATCCTGAAACACGGATTGTGAAGTTTGCATACTCTTCCTTTTCAGGATGCTCCATACAGTCAATCAGCTTTTCTGTACCAAATACGTTTACGTTAAGGTGATGCGCGCCTTGCGCAAAGTATCCGTCCATAACTTTAACAAGGTTATTAATTCTCTCGTTAAGGTCATGACCAAGCGCGTCAGGCGAAATTGTCTGTGTGTTTGAAATTCCGTCAAGCGCATACTCATATGGAAGCTTTGCAACTGAGTTTAGCGATGCAAGAAGACCGCTCTTTTCAGCGCCGTATGACGGGTTGGCACCCGGTGAAAGCGGTTCACCGGCTTTTCTTCCGTCCGGAAGACCCGCTGTAGCTTTACCGTATACAACGTTTGATGTAATAGTAAGAATTGATGTTGTCGGCTCTGAATTTCTGTATGTCTTATAGTGCTTCAGCTTTTCAAGGAATGTCTTAAGCAGCCATACAGCTATATCGTCGGCTCTGTCATCATCATTACCGTATCTTGGGAAGTCACCCTCTGTAACGAAGTCATTTATAAGACCTGTTTCAGGGTCTCTAAGCGGTCTAACCTTCGCGTACTTGATAGCTGAAAGCGAGTCTACAACGTGCGAGAAACCTGCAATACCCGTTGCAAAGGTTCTTCTTACGTCAGTATCGATAAGCGCAAGCTCCGCGGCTTCATAATAATACTTATCGTGCATATAGTGAATCAGGTTCAATGTATTTACATAAAGACCTGCGAGCCATTCCATCATATCAAGATATTTAGCCATTACCTCGTCATAATCCAAAACATCGTCAGATGTGATAGCCTGATACGCGGGGCCTACCTGCGCGCCGGTCTTTGCGTCTCTGCCGCCGTTCATTGCGTAAATCAAACATTTCGCAAGGTTTGCTCTCGCTCCGAAGAACTGCATTTCCTTACCTGTCTGTGTAGCTGATACGCAGCAGCAAATTGAATAATCGTCACCCCATACAGGACGCATAACATCGTCATTTTCGTACTGTACCGATGAAGTGTTTATTGATATTTCAGCCGCGTAATCTCTGAAGTTCTTAGGCAGATTCCTTGTATAAAGAATTGTCAGGTTAGGTTCCGGCGAAGGACCCATATTTTCAAGCGTATGCAAGAAACGGAAATCATTCTTTGTTACCATATGTCTGCCGTCCTGACCTATACCCGCAACCTCAAGCGTAGCCCATACAGGGTCACCCGAGAATAGCTGATTGTATGAATCAGGTCTTGCGAACTTAACCATTCTCAGCTTCAATACAAAATGGTCAATAAGCTCCTGAGCTTCCTTTTCTGTTATTTTACCGTTTTCAAGATCTCTCTGAATATATATATCAAGGAATGTCGATACACGTCCTACTGACATTGCGGCGCCGTTCTGTGTCTTAATTGCAGCAAGGTATCCGAAATACAGCCACTGAACAGCTTCCTGAGCATTTGTTGCCGGATTTGAAATGTCATAGCCGTATGATGCCGCCATTTCCTTCATCTGTCCGAGCGCGTTACGCTGCATTGTGATTTCTTCACGAAGACGAATAATATCATCTGTCATCTGACCGCAGCCGCAGTTAGCCAAGTCCTTAGCCTTTTCAGCCATAAGGAAGTCAATACCGTAAAGAGCGACTCTTCTGTAGTCGCCTACAATACGACCCCTGCCGTATGTATCAGGCAGACCGGTAATAATCTTGTTCTTTCTTGCCGCGCGCATTTCAGGTGTATACGCATCAAATACGCCCTGATTATGAGTCTTATGATAATCAGTAAAAATCTTGTGCATTTCAGGGTCGGGAGTATATCCGTAATTTTCAAGGGCGCCCTCCGCCATCTTGATACCGCCGAAAGGCATAAACGCTCTCTTTAGCGGTTTATCTGTCTGCAAACCGACAATCTTCTCAAGATCCTTGTCAAGATAACCGGGCTTATGCGATGTAATTGACGATACAATATTTGTATCCATATCAAGGACTCCGCCTTTAGCTCTTGACTCCTTAAACAACTCCTGAAGTTCATCCCAAAGCTTGTTTGTTGCGTCTGTAGGGCCTTCCAAAAATGACTTGTCACCCTCGTAGGCTGTGTAGTTGTTCTGAATAAAATTGCGAACATCAATGGATTGTGTCCATTTTCCAGGTGTAAAGCCAGCCCATTCTTCTCTTAGTTCTTTCATAATAAATGCCTCCTATTTGTAATATGGTTTACGGCCGCAAAATATTGTGTATTTTGCTTTGCTTTACCTGACTTATACCAATATGTGGTTAAGTTTGGTTACCGCATATATATACTAACACTATTAGGCTAAAAAGTCAATAGAAAATACAAAATACGATATTGTCTTTTTTTACAAAATATTGAAAAAAAATTGTACACCATTCACATCTCATATTCCATATGACTTTTACGATGCCATAATTTTTCCGCATGCTATTTTTGTTCCGGAGTTGCCGCTTGGCTGCGATGTAAAATCGTCCGGTTTGCCGTGAATTATAATCACCGTGCCGACTACCTCCGACACAGTAAATCTGTTTGTAAATACAGACATATACGCGTATCCCTTATTGCCAAAAAGCGGCGGCAGGTCGCCCGCGTGATAAGGATGCGGACACCCCTTGGGATTGAAGTGCGTTTTCGCGTTGGCGAACCGGTCTTTTTCATTTCCGCCGCATTCCATTCCCTCATGGATGTGGAATCCAAATACCCCGCCGCTGCAATCACTCTGATTCTCCGGCAGACCGTATATCTCCGCTGTTACCAACACGCCGTTCCTCATCTGACGGAATGTTACCGTTCCGCGCAGCATAGGATAATCCGCGCTTCCGCGTATATTAGCTTTTGCCATCTGTTCGTATGATTGATGATTGCGTCTGTTTTCTCTATGCATAACACATTACCTCCCTGTGTATTATGTTATGCGCGAGGGCATGTTTTATTTCTTCATTAGTTCTGCTTTCTTACAATAGTATAATCGTCACCCATTCTGAAATAGCGGCAATCGTCATTTTCCCCGTAAACAAATCTGTACATCTCATCCTCGTCAAGATCCATTGCGCAGCAGTAACATTCATATTCGTCATCATAATAGTAATTCATACACTGTTCGCAGTTACTTTTCATATTCCTTCTCCTTAAATTCCTGTATAGCAATATTGTATCACGTCCGCATATTTTTTACAACAAATATTGACTAACTTATAAAAAATATAGTATAATATACTTAACGTAAATCAGAAATCAGAAATACAAAAGGAGGAAAAATCATGAAATTCAAAGAAAACACAGACTATGACTTAATCGGTCTGGGAGAAGTTATGCTAAGGCTTTCACCGCCTGACAAGGAAAAGATTTCACAGAGCGAAACCTTTGACAAAAACGCCGGCGGAAGCGAGCTTAACGTTGTTTCAGGCGCGGCAATGCTCGGTATAAGAAGCGCTATTATCACAAAGCTGCCGGAAAACAAAATGGGACACTTTATCCGCAACAAGATACGCTATGGAAATGTATCCGACGATTACATAATCTATGACCATTCACCTCAAAAACGTCTTGGCATTTACTATTACGAAAGCGGCGCGTATCCGAGAAAATCATCTGTAATTTATGACAGAGCAAATTCAAGCGTATGCTCGCTTTCGACAGCGGAACTGCCCGATGATATTTATGAGAAAACAAAAATTTTCCACGTTTCAAGCATTACAATGGCGCTTTCACCGTCACTCAGGGATACAACTCTTGAGCTTATAAAAAATTTCAAAGCTGCCGGCGCATACATCTCATTTGACGTAAACTATCGCGCTGCCCTGTGGAGCGAGGAAGAAGCGAAAAAAGTTGTTGAATCAATATTCCCTTATATTGACTTCCTGTTTGTTTCAGAGGAAACATCGAGAAGAATGCTGCAGAGAACCGGTACGCTTGAAGAAATTATGAAAGGTTATGCCGATGATTACGGATGCGAGCTTATCGCCACGACAAGACGCGAGGTTGTAAGCCCTACCCACCACAATTTCAATTCAAAAATGTACTTTGGCGGTAAATTCTATGAAGAAGAGCCATACAACAATATTGAGGTTATTGACCGCATAGGCTCGGGTGACGCGTACCTTGCCGGCGTGCTTTACGGACTTCTGACATACGGCGCTCCCGAAAGAGCTATCGAAATCGGTAACGCGCTTTCAGCGGTAAAGAATACTGTCCTCGGCGACATGTCGGCAAGCAGTATCGAGGAAATTGAAAGCGTTATCAAATCACACAAGGCAACAGGTCGTCAAGACGAAATGGTAAGATAAATAGATAAATAAATCCGAAAAATCCTTAATTCGCAATTAAACGAATTGTCAAAGGAGCTTAGTAAACAGATATTGCGGAAAAAATTCAAATTTATTCCGATTTATTCCGAAAAATTTCAAATTAGGTATTGCAGTTTTACTAAAAATGTATTATAATAATCAGGCAGGTTTAATTTTAAATACAGAAATACCGGCGATGATGACCGAGCCCGTGCGACTCAAACCCGTGAACCTTGTCAGATGGGGAACCAAGCAGCAATAAGCGGTGCTTTGGGTGTGTTACGGTAAACTCGGTCTGAGCCATTTTGATTATTGACGCCGTATGGCGTTTTTTCATATAAAAATATAACGGAAAGGATATGGGATTTATGGCGCATCAGGCTATATACAGAAAATGGCGTCCTATGGTATTCGAGGATATCGTCGGGCAGGGACACATCACTCAAACTCTGAAAAATCAGATTTTAAGCGATAAAATAGGTCACGCATATCTTTTCTGCGGTACGCGCGGTACCGGTAAAACAACATGCGCGAAGGTATTCTCGCGCGCGGTAAACTGCCTTAATCCCAAAGACGGAAGTCCCTGCAACGAATGCGACATATGCAAGGGCATAATCGACGGCAGTATTCTTGACGTAAAGGAAATTGACGCCGCATCAAACAACGGCGTTGATAATATACGTGAAATACGCGACGATGTGCGTTATGTTTCAACAACGGCAAAATATACGGTTTATATAATAGATGAGGTGCACATGCTCTCATCAGGCGCGTTCAACGCGCTTTTAAAAACGCTTGAAGAACCGCCCGAGCATGTTATATTCATTCTTGCGACAACCGAGGCGCACAAGGTTCCGCAGACAATTCTTTCACGCTGTCAGAGATTTGATTTCAGACGTATAAAGCCTTCGGACATCATCCTGCGCATGAAGGAGATTGCCTACGGCGACAATCTTAATATATCAGACGACGCGTATAATATGCTTGCGCGTCTGGCGGACGGCTCAATGCGTGACGGACTGAGTATTCTCGAGAGAGTTGTTTCCGCGTGCGGAAACGAGATAACCGCCGAAAATATAGTGTCGATTCTCGGCATCTCAACCGCGGATTCCGTTTTGTCA
The DNA here is from genome assembly GCA_964634915.1 of uncultured Clostridium sp. Classification (GTDB taxonomy): domain Bacteria; phylum Bacillota; class Clostridia; order UBA1381; family UBA1381; genus Hominilimicola. The sequence goes on from CAZWLT010000007.1 coordinate 5,568, forward strand.
ATCGCGGACGCAATCGCGCAAGGCGATGCGGGCAAAATTATATCCGTACTGGATTCTGTTCTGTCGGACGGCAAGGATTTAAAGGTATTCATGGATTCTCTTATAAAGAATTTCCGTGATATGCTTATTTGTAAAATATCGGATAATTCCGGCTCAATACTTGACTACAACGCGGAAGATATGATAAAATTAAAATCACTGGCAGAGAAAATGTCATTTGAAAAAATTTCTCATGCCGTGTCGGTTCTGTCTGACGCGCAGGCAGAAGCAAAATGGGTAAAAACGCCGAGAATTATATATGAACTGGCGCTTATAAAAATATCGCGTCCCGAATTTGATGACTCCCCTGCCGCCATGCTGGACAGGCTCGCGTCGCTTGAGAGCAAGGTCAGAAACGGCGCGGTTACGGACACATCATCTCTGTCTGACAGAATTAAAAAGCTTGAGGATAAGCTCAAAAACGGAGTGGCTGTTGCTTCGTCCGCGCCTGTTAATGAAGATACGCCAAAGGCAGAGAAAAAAAAGGTTCCCGTAAGACTTTATAACCCCATACCGGAATACGAGCTTACTTCGGACAACCCGATTGTAAAGATTGCCAGAAAGTGGGACAATATATCGCGCTCAATGTGCAACAGCGCCGGACATTTAAAACCGTGTCTTATGAACAGACCTGTCACGATAGACGCGGACGGACTGCTTCTTATATTTAAACGCGAGGAAAAAGGCGCGCATGATATTGCGGTCATGTTCAAGGACAAGCTGCAGCAGACCTTCAAACGCGTATCAGGCAGCGAATATCTGGTAAAGATAGCATATGATGATGAAATACCCGATGAGCTTGTTGACTTCTGGTTGCTGCCTTCATCGGAGAGCGCGGAAACAGCTGACAGCGAAAATTCAGCTGCGTCTGACGACCCTCTTGACAATCTTGTCAAAAACTTCGGCGATATTATTGAGGACGCGGATGAAAGCGAATTTATAGATTATGATTCTTCAGATGACAGCTTCTCACAGTCATCATTCGATGATGACGATGACAGAGAGGAATTCTTAGACGAGAATGAATTGTCAAAAGAAGATGAAAACAATTAAGAAAGAGGTATATAAAAATGGGAAAATACAAGGGATTTGCAGGCGCGGGAATGAACGCTAACAAGAACGTGAGCAATGTTATAAAGCAGGCTCAGAAGATGCAGGAGGAAATGGAAAAGGTTCAGGAGGAAATGGAGGATAAGACCGTTGAAGCCACTGCCGGCGGCGGTGTTATAACGGTTACGGCAAACGGCAAGAAGGAAATTATTTCTCTTAAAATCAACCCTGAGGCTGTCGACCCTGACGATGTTGAAACTCTTGAGGACCTTGTTATGGTTGCCGTAAACGATGCTATAAAGAAAGCTGACGAGATGATGGCTGAAGGCATGAGCTCCGTAACAGGCGGAATTAATATTCCGGGGCTATTCTAAGATGCACACAGCAATTATTGAATCACTTATAGAAAAATTCGAGCAGCTTCCCGGCATTGGCAGAAAAAGCGCGGAACGTATAGCGTTCCATATCCTTGAGCATATGTCAAAGGAGGACGTGTCTTTGATGGCAAGCTGTATAACCGAGGCAAAGGAAAAGATTTCCCTCTGTCCCGTTTGCCAGAATCTCACTGACACCGTCCCATGCAAAATATGCTCGTCGCCTAAACGCGACAATTCCGTTATATGCGTTGTTGAAAGTCCCGAGGATGTTTCGGCAATCGAGGCGACAAATGAATTTAACGGACTTTATCACGTTCTTCACGGCGCGCTCTCGCCTATGGACGGTATAACGCCGGACGATATAAAAATAAACGAGCTTTTGCTCCGCCTTTCAGACGGCACGGTTAAGGAGGTTATCATGGCGACAAATCCTACCGTCAACGGTACCGCGACAGCGGTTTATATTTCAAAGCTGCTGTCACCGTTTGACGTCAAGGTTACACGTATCGCGCACGGTATTCCAATCGGAAGCGACCTCGAATATGCCGACAAGATTACGCTTATAAAGGCTCTTGAGGGCAGACAGACAATGTAAACTTTTACGCGGACTGTATTTTATTTACAGCCCGCGTTTTTTTGTACAAAAATTATTTCATTTTCCGCCGTTTTATTACCTCTTTTTATACTTGACTATTTTTATATAAAAATATATAATAACATTGCTGATACTTTTTAGAATACTCTGCTATATGTGAGGGGGTTTCATTTATGAGTAGACTACATATGGGTATAGACGTTGGCTCAACAACCGTTAAGGTGGTTGTGCTTGACGAAAATAACAATACGCTGTTCGCGGAATACAGACGTCATTTTTCCGATATAAAAAGCACCGTAAAGGGCTTGTTTGACGAGGTTAAGGATATAGTAAAAAACGAGGAGTTCACCGTTGTGATAACAGGCTCGGGAGGTCTTTTGCTGTCTAAAATGCTTTCGCTGCCTTTTGTGCAGGAGGTTATCGCAAACAAGACAGCCATTAAAACCTTTATGCCGGAAACGGATGTTGTTATTGAGCTTGGCGGTGAGGATGCAAAAATTCTTTATCTTTCCGGCGGACTTGAACAGCGAATGAACGGTACCTGTGCCGGCGGCACAGGCTCATTTATTGATCAGATGTCAATACTTCTTAAAACAGACGCGGACGGTCTTAACGCGCTCGCGGAAAAGCATACCGTTATATATCCTATCGCCGCGCGATGCGGTGTATTTGCCAAGTCAGACGTGCAGCCGCTTTTAAACGAGGGCGCGGCACGCGAGGATATCGCGGCATCAATATTGCAGGCGGTTGTGACACAGACAATCAGCGGACTCGCGCAGGGACGTCCTATAAAAGGCAATATCGTATTCCTCGGAGGACCTTTGCATTTTCTTCCGCAATTAAGACGTCAGTTTGAGGAAACATTAAAGGACAACGCAAAGTCATTTAAAACACCGGAAAACGCGCAGCTTTTCGTGGCAATCGGCGCGGCTCTTATGCACGAGGGCGAAAAGAATGTAAATATAGATTTTCTTATTGAACGGCTTGCAAGCGCAAAATCAGTTGACACGGAAATAACCCGTATGCGTACGCTTTTTAAAAACGATGAGGAACGCGCGGAATTTTTTGACCGTCACGGAAAGGACGTTGCAAAACGCGGGGATATTTCATCGGCAAACGGTCCTGTATTCCTCGGTCTTGATGTCGGCTCAACCACAATCAAAGCCGCGCTTATAAACGAGGATTGCGACATTCTCTACAGCTATTACGGCAAAAATGAGGGCAGTCCTATCACTTGCGGAATTAAAATTCTTCGCGAGCTGTACTCGCGGCTTCCCGATTCCGCATACATAGCAAACGCCTGCACAACAGGTTATGGCGAATTGCTTTTAAAGACGGCATTCCGTATTGATGAAGGAGAAATTGAAACTATCGCGCACTACAAAGCCGCAAATCACTTCTCACCCGGTGTTGATTTCATTATTGACATCGGCGGTCAGGATATGAAGTGTATGAAGATAAAGAACGGCGTTATCGACAGCATTATGCTGAACGAGGCTTGTTCATCGGGCTGCGGCTCATTTATCCAGACGTTCGCGGAAAGCCTTGGTCTTGACACAATCGCGTTTTCAAAGGCGGCGCTTGAGGCGGAAAATCCCGTTGACCTCGGCACGCGCTGCACGGTGTTCATGAATTCACGCGTAAAACAGGCGCAGAAAGAGGGCGCGACTGTCGGCGATATCAGCGCCGGTCTTTCCTACTCGGTTGTACGAAACGCGCTTTACAAGGTTATTAAACTCCGTGACCCGCAGCAAATGGGCGAAAATATCGTTGTACAGGGCGGCACGTTCAACAACAACGCAATTCTTCGCTGTTTTGAACTTTTAACCGAAAGGAATGTTGTGCGTCCTGATATTGCCGGTATAATGGGCGCGTTCGGTTCGGCAATTATCGCAAAGGAACGCTGGCAGGGCGGCGAGTGTGACATACTTCGCGCTAGCGAGCTTGACTCATTTACATTTGACACGTCGCTTACGCGTTGTCAGAAGTGTAACAACCACTGTCAGCTTACAATAACAAAATTCTCGGACGACACACAGTTTGTATCCGGCAACCGCTGTGAACGCGGCGCCGGGCTTGAGAAGCCGAAAAAGCAGATGCCTAATCTCTTTGACTATAAATACAAACGCGCTTTCCGCTATAAGCCGCTGAAGGCTGAGGACGCGCCGCATGGTGTTATCGGTATTCCGAGAGTGCTGAATATTTACGAAAACTATCCGCTGTGGTTCACGTTCTTCACGGAGCTTGGTTTTTCTGTAAGGATTTCGGGAAGAAGCACGCACCGGCTTTACGAAAAGGGCATTGACTCGATACCATCGGAAAGCGCGTGCTATCCCGCGAAGCTTGTACACGGTCATATACAGGACCTTATTGACAAGGGCATAAAAACTATATTCTATCCATGTATTCCGTATGAGCAGATAGAATATTCGGATGCCGGCAACCACTTCAACTGTCCTATGGTAACTTCATATCCGGAGGTTATCTATAACAACATGGACGTTGTACGCAAGGACGATATTAAGTTTATGTATCCTTTTGTAAACCTTGCGGATAAGCCGTCATTTAAACGTCAAATGATGAAAGCGCTAAAGGATTACGGCTTTACAAAGGCTGAAATTGACGCCGCATCTGAAAAGGCATTTGAGGAATTACAGAATTATAAGCACGATATACGCCAAAAGGGCGAAGAAACACTGAAATGGCTTGACGAGCATGACGAGCGCGCCATAGTTCTCGCAGGCCGTCCGTATCATATTGACCCTGAAATTAATCACGGTATTCCCGATATGATTACGTCTCTCGGCTTTGCCGTTATGACAGAGGACTCTGTCGCGCATCTTGGTCATCTTGAACGCGATATAAGAGTTGTTGACCAGTGGGCGTATCATACAAGACTTTATGAGTCCGCGGCGCAGGTTATAAAAAATCCTCGCCTTGAGCTTATACAGCTTAATTCGTTCGGCTGCGGTCTTGACGCTGTAACAACCGACCAGGTACAGGAAATTCTCCAGTCGCACGAAAAGATTTACACAACGCTCAAAATAGACGAGGTTTCAAACCTCGGCACGGCGCGTATACGCGTGCGTTCGCTGAAGGCGGCTGTCAAGGAGCGTGACGCGAGCGACTTTATTCCGCATAAGATTGAGGACTATACTATAAACAGAGTAAAATTTACCAAGGAAGAAAAGGCGAAGCACACCATCATATTCCCGCAGATGTCCCCTACCCACTTCGGTATGTTCGAGGCTGTTCTGCGCGCAAACGGATATAACGCGGTTGTGCTTGAACACGCAACCGCCGAGGACGTTGAGGCAGGTCTAAAGAGTGTTAATAACGACGCTTGTTATCCGTCAATCATGGTAACGGGTCAGCTTGTGAACGCGTTTGTAAGCGGCAAATGCGACCCCGATAACACATCCGTTATGATTACCCAGACAGGCGGCGGCTGCCGTGCCACTAACTATATCGCGTTTCTGCGTAAAGCGCTTAAAGAGGCAGGCTATCCTAACGTGCCTGTTATTTCGCTTAACGTATCGGGTCTTGAGGGTAATCCCGGCTTCACGATTACGCCTAAGCTTGTTGACGGACTTCTTAAAGCTTGTACATGGGGCGATTTGCTGCTTGCCGTAACGCTGCGCATACGTCCGTATGAGGTACACAAGGGCGAAACGAACGCGCTGCACGATAAATGGCAGAAGCGTTTGTATAATGATATAGTAAATAACAACCGTAAAAATCTAAAGCTGAAAAAGATTATAGATGAGATAATCGCGGACTTTGACGCAATCGAAATTGACGAAACAATCAAAAAGCCGAAGGTTGGCGTTGTCGGCGAAATCCTTGTCAAGTTCCACCCGGACGCAAACAATAACATCATTGATGTTATTGAATCCGAGGGCGGCGAGGCCGTCATGCCGGGGCTTGCGGACTTTATGCTTTACTGCCTGTATAACAACAATTTCAAACGTGACAATCTCGGCTCAAAGGCATCGACCGCTATGCTGTGCAACCTCGCTATATGGGGTATCGAGAGCTTCAGAAAGCATATGGCTAAGGTTATGGAAAATAATCCGAAGTTCCGTACGCGTTCTCCTAAGCATATCGCGGATATCGCCGAGGGCGCGAAGAGCGTCTTGCAGCTTGGTCACTGTACAGGCGAGGGCTGGTTCCTGACAGGCGAAATGATTGAGCTTATAAACTCCGGCGTTCCGAATATCGCGTGCGTTCAGCCGTTCGCGTGTCTGCCGAACCACGTTACCGGCAAGGGCATGATTAAGGAGCTAAGACGTCAGTTCCCTCAGGCAAATATCGTCGCCGTTGACTATGACCCCGGCGCGAGCGAGGTTAATCAGCTTAACCGTATTAAGCTTATGCTTGCGGTCGCATTCGAAAATATGAAAAAAGATAAAATGTATGATGCGGTTAAGCCGAAAAAGGCGGAAAGGAAAATTAAGGAAATCGTTAAAACGGGAAATTAAATAAGGGGTGAAAAATAAGGGGGCGAACGCTGTTCGCCCCCAAACACCGGTTCGTCCCCGAACACCGGTTCGCCCCTGTCGGCGGAGATTATCTCCGCCGATATTTTTTATTCGCATTTTACATATCGTCTCGCAAACAGGATTTCACATGTAATGCTCTAATCAAACAATGACACCTGATCCGCGTCGGGAAGATTGTCAAAGCAGCCGTTTTCTTCAAGAATATTCAGCGGATTTTTGCCTATGCCCGTTCGAAGTCTTAAATCTTCCACATTACGGAATTCTCCCTTTTTACGTTCCTCTGTAATGCTCAAAGCGTCGTTTTCACTAAGTCCCGGCAATGCGCTAAGAGGCGGCAAAATTCCTTCCTCCGTCTGCAAAAAGTCCGTGGCGTGGGATTTATACAAATCAACCGGCACAAAGTTAATTCCCCTCGCGTACATTTCCAGGCATATTTCAAGTATCGGAATAAGATTTTCCTCCTTCGGCGTAACCGTTCCGTCCTTCTTCTTGGCGTTGATTGAGCGGATTTCTTCTTTAACTCTCTCCTTGCCCCGCGCCATTATTGACGCGTCAAAATCATCGGCGCGGACAGTGTAGTACGCAATATAGAACGCTACGGGATAATGCACCTTGAAATACGCTATACGAAACGCGGACATAACATACGCGACCGCATGCGCCTTTGGGAACATATATTTTATCTTCTTACATGAGTCAAGATACCATTCCGGCACATTCGCCGCGCGCATCGCTTCCTCATCTTCGGGTTTTAAGCCTTTCCCCTTTCTTACCGCCTCCATTATCTTAAATGAGTGTCCTGCCTCAACGCCCTTTGAAATAAGGTAAATCATAATATCGTCGCGGCAGCATATAGACTGTGAAAGTGTCGTTATGCCCTGACGTATCAAATCCTGCGCGTTTCCAAGCCACACATCTGTGCCGTGTGACAGTCCGGAAATTCTGACAAGCTCGGAAAATGTCGTCGGCTTTGTGTCCTCAAGCATTTGTCTCACAAATTTTGTACCAAATTCAGGCACACCGTAGGTTCCTAAGTTCGTTCCGATGTCCTCGCCCGGCAACAGTTTAAGAACTTTATTTGATGTGAACAGGCTCATTGTTTCCGGATCGCCTATAGGGATATCCTTTGCTTTTATGCCCGTTATATCCTCCAGCATTCTTATAACCGTCGGGTCATCATGTCCAAGCTCGTCAAGCTTCAATAAATTCTGGTCAATTTTATGATAATCAAAGTGTGTCGTTATAATATCGGAATTAGGGTCGTCGGCAGGGTGCTGCACAGGACAAAATTCATGTATGTCATTTTCAAACGGCACAACAATTATTCCGCCGGGATGCTGTCCGGAAGTACGTTTTACTCCCTCACAGCCTTTCGCGAGACGTTTCATTTCAGCATTACGCATTGTTATTCCTTTATCCTCGCAGTAACGGCGCACATAACCAAACGCCGTTTTCTCCGCAACTGTGCCTATGGTTCCCGCGCGGAACACCTTGCCCTCGCCGAAGAATGTCTCTGTATATTTATGAATTACAGGTTGATACACGCCCGAAAAATTCAGGTCAATATCAGGCTCTTTATCTCCCTTAAAGCCTAAAAAAGTTTCAAACGGTATATCGTGTCCGTCTTTTTTGTACGGAGTGCCGCATTTCGGACAGATTTTATCCGGCAGGTCACAGCCTGAAATTCCCGCCGCGTTCTCCGCAATCTCAAAATTCTTGCAGCTTGGACATATATAGTGAGGCGGTAAAGAATTAACCTCGGTTATATCCGACAAAAACGCGACAAACGATGAACCGACAGAGCCTCTCGAGCCAACAAGATATCCGTCCTCAAGCGAGTGGCGGACAAGTTCCTGCGCAATTTTGTACATAACGGCAAATCCGTAGGTCGTTATCGAATACAGTTCCTTATCAAGTCTTTCCCTGACAATTTCAGGCAGCGGATCGCCGTATATTTCCTTTGCTCGCTTTATCGAATCGTTGACTATTCCCTCCTTTGCGCCGTCTATAACGGGCGGGCATTTCTTTTCGGGAATCGGTCTTACATCTTCTATCATATCAGCCACAAGATTGGTGTTTTTCACAACCACCTCATATGCCTTTTCCTTACCGAGATATTCAAACTCTTTAAGCATTTCCTCCGTATTTCTGAAATACAGCGGCGCCTGATTATCCGCGTCGGAAAAGCCTTTATAATGCATAAGGATTTTTCTGTAATCCGCGCCTTCCATATCCATGAAATGCACATCGCATGTAGCGGCAACAGGCTTGTTATATTTTTCGCCCAGTGCAACTATGCGTCTGTTAAGGTTCTGCAAATCCTCATCAGTATTAATATTGGGATGATAACGGTTATCCGCTTTCATATACGCGTTATTGCCGATAGGCTGAATTTCAAGATAATCATAGAAATTCACTATATCCGCAAGCTCTTCATCTGTTTTTCCGTCCGCAACCGCGCGGAAAAGCTCACCCGCTTCGCAAGCGCTTCCCAGAATAAGTCCCTCACGCTTTTCTTCAAGCAGACTGCGCGGTATTCTTGGCGTGCGGAAAAAGTACTTCAGATGAGACTCCGATATCATTTCATAAATATGTCTCAGTCCTGTTTGATTTTTCGCGAGAATTATTATATGAAAAGCTTTATTTTTCTTTGACGCGCTTCTAAGGTCAAATTCAGTGTTGAATTTATTAAGTTCTGTTTTCCCGTTCTCGCGAAGCTCCTCTATCATTTTCACAAAAACGTCCGCTGTCGCTTTAGCGTCGTCGACAGCCCTATGATGATTATCAAGAATTACGTGCAGATGACGGGTAAGCGTGTCAAGCTTAAAATTAGGCAGTTCAGGGTACATACACCTCGCAAGCATAAGCGTGTCAAGATAGCAGAAATCAAATTTCATATCGCTTCTCTCAGCCGCCTTTTTTATAAAGCCGATATCGAATGCCGCGTTGTGCGCCACAAGCACACAGTCCTTGCAAAATTCAAAAAATTCGCCCAGTATTTCCTCAATCTTGGGAGCGTCCTTGACCATCTTGTCATTTATACCTGTCAGGTTTACTATATTCTCAGGAATGGGCTGACACGGATTTACGAAGGTTGACCATTTATCAACAATCTCTCCGTTTACAACCTTTACCGCGCCGATTTCCGTTATGCTGTCCGTATTATTATTAAGTCCTGTTGTTTCTATATCAAACACCGCAAACGGCGAATCAATATTTTGATTTTCAGCGCCGTAGACTATACTTTTGCTGTCATCAATAAGATAACCCTCAACGCCGTAAAGAACCTTTATTTTCTCATTAAAATTTGACGCTTTCATCGCGTCAGGAAATGACTGCACTACTCCATGGTCAGTTATGGCAATCGCCTTATGTCCCCAGTAAACTGCCCTGTCAATTAAATCCTGCGCGGAAGATACCGCGTCCATTGCCGACATCTGCGTATGCAAGTGCAGTTCCACCCGCTTTTCCTTTGCGTTGTCCTGACGCACGGGCGGTTTTTCAATCTGCGCAATGTCATTAAGCATTACAATCGTTTCGCCCGCGTACCGGTCAAACTGCGCCTTGCCTCTCGCGACAATATACATTCCTCCGCCCTTTACGCCTTTCTTTATAGTTGAAAACAGCTTGTTAAACGGCGCGTCATCATCTGTCTTTGTCACGAACATTTTTGCGGATATGGAATCCTCATTATCGGTTATGTCCATAGTTATCAGATGAAAAACCTTACCTGTTTTCTTGGACGTTATTTCACGCTCGTCAACAAAAAATACCTTGCCCGAAAAAACTACTCTGCCGGAATTATCGTTTATTGATTTTATAGAAATTATATTATCTTTAATCGGTCTGCCGTAAAGCATATCCGAAGCATTCGCCTTGCCGACATACTTCGGACCCGAAAAGCCTGACACGGCATCGTCCTCATGCCCCTTTTCAATCTCGTATATCATTACGTTGCGATCCGTTTCCTTCACTTTTTCGTCAACCTTAACGATTACTTCCGCAAGGCTGCATACCTTTTTGACCTCGCTTTCTACTATTGAAACAAGGTATGAGGACGTATCCGAACCAAGCATAATTTTCAGCTTTCTTCTGTTTTTTGAAACGCTTATTTTTTCCACCGCAAGATTACATATTTCCTCATCTGTTATCTGCGGAAAAACTACTCCTAATTTCGGTTTCATGATAAAATACCCCCGCAACCTTTGTCACAGCCTGTAAATCTCAATTATTTAAAATACTTAACGCCTGCCTCAAACAGCTTCTGATCCTTGTTACCCGGAACATTGAATGCTATGTTTTTGCCGATACGCTCGCTGTGTCCCATCTTGCCCAATACTCTGCCGTCAGGACTTGTGATACCCTCAACAGCCGAAACAGAGCCGTTCGGATTCCAGTCTATATCATATGTTGCCTTGTCCTCAAGGTTTACATACTGTGTTGCAATCTGACCGTTTGCCGCAAGCTCCTTAACCTGCTCCTCTGATGCGATAAAGCGTCCCTCGCCGTGTGAAAGCGCGATTGTGTGCACATCGCCTGTATTCACATTCATAAGCCACGGCGATTTGTTTGATGCAATTCTTGTTCTTGCCATACACGAAACGTGTCTGCCGATTGTGTTGAAGGTAAGCGTAGGCGAATTATCGTCAAGGTCGCGGATTTCGCCGTACGGCACAAGACCAAGCTTGATAAGCGCCTGGAAGCCGTTACAGATACCAAGCATAAGACCGTCACGATTTTTAAGCATATTCATAACCGCGTCCTTTACAAGCGGATTGCGGAATGCCGTCGCGATAAACTTACCGCTGCCCTCCGGCTCGTCACCGCCCGAGAAACCGCCCGGAATCATTACTATCTGAGAATTATTTATTCTCTTTTCCATTTCCTTCATTGAGTAAACAACATCGTTGCCTGTAAGGTTTCTGATGACAAACACGTCAGCTGCGCCGCCCGCTTTCTCAAACGCTCTTGCCGTATCATACTCGCAATTTGTACCCGGAAATACGGGTATAAATATTCTCGGCTTCGCGAACTTTTCCGAGGCGACCGTGATATTACGCTTATTGTAGCTGTATGTTTCAGGCTCCTCAGTGAAGTGTCCCGCCTTTGTCGGGAATACCTTTTCAAGCGGCTTTGTCCACGTTTTAACCGCTTCTTCAAGCGGGATTTCAGCGCCTGCCGCCTTTAATGAATTTCCGCCTGTTGTACCGATTGTCACAGCGCCTTCAATTTCTTCCTCAACCTCAAGCACGATTGAACCAAGCGGAGCATAGAACAGCATATCGCTTGTAATGCTCTTATCGAACTCAACGCCAATCATATTACCGAATGTCATCTTAGAAACAGTTTCGGCAAGTCCGAAGCCCTTGACAACACTTGCCGAAAGCGCCTTGCCGTCTGTTATAAGCTGATGTACAGTATCATACATCTTCTTCAGCTCGTCAAACTTCGGCAAATCGTTTTCGTCACGCTTAACTGTGAACATTACAAGCTTGCTTCCCGCCTTTTTGATTTCCTGTGAAATTACCTTGTCAGCCTTTACGGGAGCAACCGCGAACGACGTAAGAGTAGGCGGAACGTCAAGGTCATTAAATGAACCGCTCATTGAGTCCTTACCGCCTATCGCCGCAATGCCTAATTCAAGCTGTGTTCTGTACGCGCCGAGAAGCGCCGCAAAAGGCTTGCCCCAGCGTTTCGGGTCTGTTCCGAGTCTTTCAAAATACTCCTGGAATGTAAGATATATTTTCTTGTAATCAGCGCCCAGCGCGACTGCCTTTGAAACCGATTCAACTATCGCGTATGTTGAACCGTGGTACGGACTCCAGCTTGACAAATCGGGATTATAACCGAAGGTCATAACTGTGGCTGTGTTTGTTTCGCCGCCGAGCACAGGCACTTTTGCCGCCATACCGTCTGACGGAGTAAGCTGATACTTGCCGCCGAACGGCATCAAAACGCTGTTCGCGCCGATTGTGCTGTCAAACTTTTCGCAAAGTCCTTTTTGCGAGCATACGTTAAGGTCTGAAAGCGTTTCAAGCCACTTTGCCTTTACGTCCGTAACGGTTTCTCTCTTAAAGAAGCTCTTATTTTCATCAGGAAGAACAACCTCGATATCAGTGTTCTTTGTCGCGCCGTTTGTATTAAGAAAATCTCTTGAAATATCACATATCTTCTTACCTCTCCAGTTCATAACAAGTCTGTTATCATCTGTAACAACCGCAACCTTTGTCGCCTCAAGGTTTTCGTCATTTGAATACTGTATAAACTTATCGGCGTCCTCTGCTCTTACTACGACAGCCATTCTTTCCTGTGATTCGCTGATTGCAAGCTCTGTGCCGTCAAGTCCCTCGTATTTCTTAGGGACTTTATCAAGGTCTATAACAAGTCCGTCCGCAAGCTCGCCTATCGCGACCGAAACACCTCCGGCGCCGAAGTCGTTACAGCGTTTTATAAGAGTTGTAACCTTTTCATCTCGAAACAATCTCTGTATCTTTCTTTCAACAGGCGGATTACCCTTCTGCACCTCGCTGCCGCAGGTGACAACACTCTTTTCGTCATGCGCCTTTGAGGAGCCTGTCGCGCCGCCGATACCGTCACGGCCTGTTCTGCCGCCAAGGAGAACAATCACATCGCCCTTTGACGGAACTTCACGAATAACATTTTTCTTCGGAGCGGCGCCGATAACAGCGCCGATTTCCATTCTCTTTGCAACGTAACCGTCATGGTAAATCTCCTGTACCTGACCTGTCGCAAGACCAATCTGGTTGCCGTATGAGCTGTAGCCTGATGACGCGCCCTTTGTAATCTTTCTCTGCATCAGCTTGCCCCGTATAGTTTCTCCGAGCGATTTTCTAGGATCGCCGCTGCCTGTCACACGCATAGCCTGATATACATAGCTTCTTCCCGATAACGGGTCGCGGATAGCGCCGCCAAGACATGTCGCGGCGCCGCCGAACGGTTCGATTTCCGTCGGATGGTTATGTGTTTCATTCTTGAACATGATAAGCCAATCCTCGTCCTTGCCGTTTACGTCAACAGGCACGACTATTGAGCACGCGTTTATTTCCTCTGATTCGTCAATTTCCTTTAACAGCCCCTGCTTTTTAAGCTGCTTTACTATAATTGTTGCCATATTCATAAGGCATATATCACGGTCAGGCGCGTAAAGGTCTGCCTTGGCTGCCTTATACTCGTCATAAGCGGCGCTGATTACGTCCGCATATTTGCCGTTATTTATTGTTACATTATTTATCTTAGTGGAAAACGTAGTATGACGGCAATGGTCTGACCAGTATGTATCAATCATACGCAGCTCCGTAACAGTCGGATTACGTTTTTCCGTTTCCTTAAAATACTTCTGACAGAACGCAAGGTCATCCATATCCATCGCAAAGCCCATCTTTGCAAGAAATGCCTCCATTCCGGACTTATCCATGTCTATAAAGCCGTCAACTGCCGCAACATCGTCCGGAGCAACGTGCTCCATAACAAGTGTCGCCGGCTTTTCAAGGCTTGCTTCCCTTGCCTCGACAGGGTTAATAACGTACTTCTTTACTTCCTCAACATCATTGTCCGAAATTTCGCCCAAAAGCACATATACCTTTGCGCTTCTTACCATAGGACGTTCCTTCTGTGTAAGAATTGAAATACACTCCTCCGCGGACGCGGCTCTCTGGTCAAACTGTCCCGGTAAAAATTCTACCGCAAACACCTTTCCCTCTTTTATTTCTATTTCCTCATCATAAGCATTGTCAACAGGAGGCTCGGAGAAAATAAGATTTCTCGCCTTCATGTATTCCTCGTCGCTTACGCCTGAAACATCATATCTGTTAATTATTCTGACGTCTTTAAGACCTGCCGGAGAAAGATTTTCTCTAAGGTCAGCAAGAATTCCCTTCGCTTCAACGTCAAAACCTTTTTTCTTTTCAACATAAATTCTTCTTACGTTTTCCATTGTTATGCTCCTTTTATTAATTTAAAATCAATATGCGTTTATTTTATCATATAATCCGCAAATTAGCAATATTATAAACGCAATAAACAGCACATTTTTTTGCGTATTCGCCAAAATTTTTTCAAAAAAAATACTTGACATTTTATTTTTCACATGCTATAATATCCAAGTAATTAAAATGCGGGAGTGGCTCAGTGGTAGAGCGTCACCTTGCCAAGGTGAACGTCGCGAGTTCGAATCTCGTCTTCCGCTCCATTTTCGGAACAAGTTTCGCTTGTTCCGATTTTTTTGCCTATTTTTTCAAAACTTCCTTTAACCTCTCAAAATCCTCATCGCTTGCGCCGGCATAGCCGATTATGATTGAATTGCCGTCACAATGACCGTTCATATAATAATCATCCATATCGTACAGCTTTATATCGTTTTCCTCCGCCTTTTTTATTATTTCCTTTGCCCTGTCCGTTCTGATTACAATGTGTATACCGGCTCTTTCACCGCTTATCTCAAAATCAAATTCCGACAATACATCAATCAGCTTGTCACGTCTGTTTCTGTATATATTCTTTACACGGCTTAAATGCCTTGAAAAATATCCGCCGGAAATAAATTCATTCAGTGTATGCTGTTCAAAACGCGAAACAGTTGACGAATATGACGCAAATCGTTCTTCAAATTTTTTCAGTATAAATTCCGGCAATACCATATACGCGATTCTTACGGACGGCGCAAGCACTCTTGAAAATGTGCTCAGGTATATAACCTTATCGCTGTTAGCCATTCCCTGCATTGCCGGGATAGGCTTTATCGAAAAGTTGAATTCACTGTTATAGTCGTCCTCAATTATATAGCGGCTGTCCTTTTCCTTCGCCCATGATATAAGCTCCATGCGTCGTCCGACCGGCATAACAGCGCCCGTCGGAAACTGGTGCGATGGTGTGACGTACACAATATCCGTATCGGTTTTCTTTAATTCGTCAACACACAATCCATATTTATCAACACTTATATAATTTACTCTGCGGTTATTGTTTTTAAATATTGTTTCCGCTTTTTTATATCCCGGATTTTCAACCGCAAATACACTTTTCCTGTCAAATAATTCCGTAAGAAGCATTGTCAGATATTCAATACCCGCTCCCACAACAATCTGCGCCGGCGAGCAATTGACTCCTCTAAATTCATGAAGATATTTTGCAATACTCCCGCGAAGCTCATAGTCCCCCTTCACATCTCCGGCATTAAGGTATTCCGGACTTGTGTACATAACCTCCTTTGACAGTTTTATCCACGTTGAATACGGAAACGAGGCAATGTCCACCGCGTTTGTTCTGAAATCCGTTCTGTACTTCCTTGCAGTTTTCTTTTCTTCCGTATATTCAATATTTCTGTCGCCAACAGGCATTTCCACTCTGCATACGTAATAGCCGCTTCTCGGCACACTTCTGATGTATCCCTCATCTGTAAGTATCGAATAGGCGGTTTCAACTGTATTGACGCTTATCCCAAGCTGTTTCGCAAGTGATTTTTTTGACGGCATACGCTCATTTTCAATAAAATTTTTTTCGCGTATTTCGCTTGCAATATAGTCATACAGCTGTTCATACAGCGGTTTTTTTGAATTTATATCCTTAGTAAACATAGCAATCTGACCTCATAAAAAAGTTATAATCTGACACTTTTCACAGTGTCAATCAGTGGTATAATTATAACCAATCCAATGGATAAAGTCAATATACAGGAGGAAAAAAATATGAGTACTGTTTCACAGTTTGATCTGAACAAAAATCTTGCGCAGATGTTAAAGGGCGGAGTTATAATGGACGTTACAACGCCGGAGCAGGCAAAAATCGCGGAGGAAGCCGGTGCGTGCGCTGTTATGGCGCTTGAGCGTATTCCTGCCGACATCCGCGCAGCAGGCGGCGTGTCAAGAATGAGCGACCCTAAGATGATTAAGGGAATACAGGAGGCTGTTTCAATTCCTGTCATGGCAAAGTGCCGTATAGGGCATTTTGCGGAGGCAAGAATTTTACAGGCAATAAAGATTGACTACATTGACGAAAGCGAAGTTCTTTCACCGGCTGACGACAAGTACCACATTGACAAGAGAGATTTCAAGGTACCTTTCGTATGCGGCGCAAAGGACTTGGGCGAGGCGCTGAGAAGAATTAACGAAGGCGCCGCTATGATAAGAACAAAGGGCGAGCCGGGCACAGGCGACGTTGTTCAGGCTGTACGTCATATGAGAATGATGATGTCTGAAATCAGACGTATACAGAACATGTCAAATGACGAGCTTTACGAGGCGGCAAAGCAGCTTGGTGTACCGTTCAACCTTGTTGAATATGTACATGAGAACGGCAAGCTGCCTGTAGTAAACTTTGCGGCGGGCGGTGTTGCCACTCCGGCCGACGCGGCGCTTATGATGCATCTTGGCGCTGAAGGCGTATTCGTTGGTTCGGGTATATTCAAATCCGGCAACCCTGCAAAGAGAGCGGCAGCTATTGTACAGGCTGTTACAAATTATCAGGACGATGAGCTTCTCGCAAAGCTTTCCGAGGACCTTGGCGAAGCAATGGTAGGTATTAATGAAAATGAAATCGCACTACTTATGGCGGAGCGTGGTAAATAATGAGAATTGGTATACTTGCCCTGCAGGGCGCTTTTGCCGAGCATGAGCAGATATTCCGTTCGCTTGGCAGCGATGTATTTGAAATACGTCAGAGAAAGGATATTGAAAAGCCGTTTGACGCGCTTATTCTGCCGGGCGGAGAAAGCACTGTTATAGGCAAATTATTACATGAGCTTAATCTGTTTGAGCCAATAAAAGCATTGATACAAAACGGTATGCCTGTATGGGGTACTTGTGCCGGACTTATACTTCTCGCAAAGAATGTCAAAGGCGAAAGCGCGCATATAGGACTAATGGATATAACGGTAAAACGCAACGCGTACGGAAAGCAGATTGATTCGTTCTCGCAGGAGGTTATGATTCCTGAAGTATCAAAAAATCCTGTGCCGCTTGTTTTCATACGCGCGCCGTGGATTGAAATCGCAGACGATAATGTTGATGTGCTTTGTGAGCTTAACGGTCACATCGTTGCCGCAAGACAGGACAATATGCTCGTTACGTCATTTCATCCGGAGCTTACAGACAACACTGCATTCGCGGAATATTTTATGAATATGGTAAAATAAGAACTCTGTTGTCCGCACACTGTCAGACTTCGAAAAATGGGGCTG
>CAZWLT010000008.1:0-23320 GCA_964634915.1 uncultured Clostridium sp.
AGGAGGTCGTATTTATGAATGATTACTTTCCGACTGTTGTCCAGGTAATTCCGCAAAAAGATTATACTGTGTATGTCTATTTTGATGACGGTAAAATTGTTTTATATGATTTGTCTGAAAAGATTGATAAAGAGATGTTTAAACCGCTTCGCAATATAGATACTTTTATTAATACTTGTACTGTTATGAACGAAACTTTGGCTTGGGATATTGAAGGCAACAGAGATGAAACAAAATGTATTGACATAGATCCATTCGCTTTATATGAATTACCTTCTGTTGAAGAAAAAATTGCATAAATTTTTTTTGAGTACCAATTGGTTATGCTTGCTCAAAAATAAATTTGTGTTTTGAGGATATTAATATACTGTATGAAATAGAATGGTCAACTATGATATAACGATTGACTGCATTGCGGGGCTTACCGATGAACCGCTGCCTTTGAAAAACAATTCCCGTAAATAATAAAAATGCTGTGATAAATGATACGCGCCCCAAAGTTTACACACTTTTGGAGGCTCATAAAAAAATCACAGCATTTTTTTAATTTTCAACCAATCTTACCGCCGCGACGGTCATATCATCCACAACGGCATCATGGCTTTTCTTTATCGCGGTTTCAATAACTGCCTGTGCCATTTCATCCATACTGTCGACAGGCTTTTGTATTTCCTTTTTGAGCCAGTCAGTACGCACGGTTCCATACCCCGCCTCGCTTATTCCGTCCGACATCATAAGTATCGTGTCACCGTCTGAAAGTCTTTTTGTCTGTCCCTGTACCTTTATTTCTGATATCATCCCTACAGGCAGTGAAACAGAAAACACAGTTTCCACATTCGCGCCATGCAATATAACACTTTCCGCGCCGCCTATTTTATAGAACTCACATATACCTGTCATCAAATCAACACACAAGATATCCACCGTTGAAAAGCACTCATAATCCAGCTTCAGACACAATGCGGAATTTATCATGTCAACCGCCGTATGCGCGCCAAACCCCGACATAAGAAATTCACGCAGTAATTTCAATGTTATATGGCTTTCATACATAGCCTTTCTGCCGCTGCCCATTCCATCGGATATAATAATATACTGCTTATAATCCTCAGTTGAAAAGCTGTCTATTCCGTCGCCGGATACATCGTTAAAATCACGGCTTATCTGCCTTATTCCTATATCAACACTGTATTTTGGCTTTGAAACAAATTTCATCAGACCTCCTATACTGTCGCCGTCATACCCCATAGGTGTTTCAAGCACATTGTCCAGCACCGATTCAATTTTTCCCGTTTCGGTAGGTTTATTGACACTCAGATATACCTCCATTTTACCGTGTCCGCCCTCAATAACATTTACTTCAAACGCGACAATGCCAACCTTGTCCAATTCGTTTACAACACATTCCTCCAATTCTTCATGGAATGAAAATCCGCTCGTTATATTTTCCGATATGGTGTCCATAAGAGCC
This sequence comes from uncultured Clostridium sp., assembly GCA_964634915.1. Taxonomy (GTDB): domain Bacteria; phylum Bacillota; class Clostridia; order UBA1381; family UBA1381; genus Hominilimicola. The sequence goes on from CAZWLT010000008.1 coordinate 1,472, forward strand.
GCCACTTCGCGATACTGCCTTGCGACAAGGTCACGTCCTGAAACAGCCTCCCCCATTCGCACAAGATTTTTTTTATACAATTCATAAACATGATTGAATTCCACAACAAATAATTCAGTGCGTATACATTTTTCACGAAAACTTGCAGGTATATTGTCAAATGTCAGCACGCCCCGCGTTTCGATTATGTCCAATAACAGCATTATACTTCTGTATGTACGTGTAAAATCGCTCTGCCAGCACTTCGCCGCATTCGGACAGCCTTCGCATACCCTGTCCGCCGCTTCATCAAAAATAGCCGCGGCGTCCTTATTATATGCCTTGAGCCTTTTCTGCGACACCGTTTCAAAGCACTCCTCAAGGCTGCGAAACGCCTGTGATATCTTTTCAAGCTGCATTGACAGATATTCCTTGACCCTCACATCCGAGCTTAGAATTTCAAGCTCAAGAGATTGTGAAAAGAACGAATTTATCATATTATGAAAATTAGCCGGAGTCGCGGCAAACAGTATTGCTCCAATCGCTGTTTCGATAATCGTTACGGGCAGCGCGATACTGCTTCCGGCGTAAAGCAGCGCGACGGCGCTGCCGCCGAGAAAACCAATCGCCACACCGAATCTGCCGAATGCTCTGAGCAAATTACCAAACAAAGCGCTTATACCAAATATCCCCATCATAACAACTGCTGACGGGGATGACATGGACGCGAGAAATCCTATACAAAGTCCGCCGCTGCCTGCCGCGGCAAGCGAGCCGTGCAGCGCAATACACAGCACCGCATAAACAGACACAATATTGGCAAGACTTATATTATAAGGAAAAACAATCCCTGAAAGTCCCGTTATAAGCACTCCGGCGCTCACAGATATGCTTATAAGCTCGTCCTGCGCTGTCTGAGTACGGTTTTTTCTGTTTTTCATAAGCAGCTGCGACTTCTTGAATATAATAAACATAATCGAAGCGACAATCCCCTCCAATAACAGCATCAAAAGGTCGTAAGCGCCCGCGAAATTGTATATCATAAAGACCATACCGCCGATGAGCATTGACGCGCCGCAGGCAGTCGCCTCGATAACAAGGTTGTCCCATTTCTTAAAACGCGTATAAATCCAAAATACCAACGCGGCAACAAGATACTTGACAAGCATGAATTTACCGGCTGTTGTCATAAGAGCAACAGACAATGCCGTTATACCTATGTACGCGATACTTTTATCAAAACAAGCCGCAAAAAAAGCCATGCCAAACGGAAACATACCCAAAAGAGAGGCGCGTCCCGACAAAAGCAGAAGCGCAACCATTCCCGCATCCTTTATAACCGGCGCTCTGAGCATTTCAAGATTTCTGTGTTCTTTTAATTCTGTCTGAGCCATTTTACTATCCTCCATTATATATCGGAGATATTATATCACTCACGCGCAAAAAATCATGTCGTTTCCTGTTGTCATATAATAAAAACATTTCGACAGCATACTTTGACAAGATATACCATTATATGGTATAGTATATACACAAACACCGAAAGGACAAAAGAAATGAAAAAAATTCTGATTTTTTCCGATACGCATGGATATACAGATCCATGTATAAACATCATAAATAAGGAAGAAAAAGTGGACGCAATCATCCATGCCGGCGACTGTGCGCGTGACGCGGAGGATTTGGAGCATATTTATCCCGATATCCCCATTTATTACGTCAAGGGCAACAACGACTTTTTTACCGCCGCTCCGCCGCATATGACAATTATAATTGACGGCGTGCGAATATTCATAACCCACGGGCATGAGCAGCGCGTCAAATATGAGCATAATTATACCACGCTCAAAGCCGCCGCGCTGAAATCAAACGCGCAGCTTGTTGTATTCGGACATACACATATCCCATACACCTCATATGATAACAATATGACCACAATAAATCCGGGAAGCGTGCGTTTTACAAAGACATACGCGGCTGCCGAAATTGATAACGGAAAACTGAAAACAAAAATCCTTGATATATAATACACAAAAATGTCACGCACGCGTTTATAATACAGAATTCGTGACATTTTTCAATGTTATCCTCATAAATGAGGACTTTTCATAATACCGTACTGACACATTTGAAAAAAATATGACGTTTTATGTCGAAAATACAAGCAAACTATTGATTTTTTTGACATACTTCGTTATAATCAAAATCGAACCTACTGATTGTTTGGTTTAACGTAAAAGACAGCGTATCCCCAAACAGGATACGTTGTCTTTTTATAGTTTCTTCACAGTTTCTTCACAGTTTCTTTCAAATAGCGGGCAAATTCATCCCTGAGATCATCACGCAGCAGGGCAAAATCAACTGTCGCCTGCAAAAATCCCTGCTTGTTTCCTATATCATATCTTTTGCCCTCAAAATCATATGCGTACATTGCCTCTTTTTCGGAAAGCATCACAAGCGCGTCTGTAAGCTGTATTTCACCGCCGGCGCCCTTTGGTGTTTTTTCAAGACATTCAAATATTCCCGGGGTAATCACATATCTGCCGAGAACAGCTATATCGGACGGCGCATCTTCTTTTTTCGGCTTTTCCACCATTCCGTTAACCTTATACATTCTGCCTTCGATTCTTTGACAATCCGCAATCCCGTACTTGAAAACGTGCTCCATACCGACCTTTTGTACTCCGAGCACCGTCGCGTTATACTTTTCATACTGCTCAATAAGCTGTCCTATACATGGTTTTTCAGATAGCACCACATCATCTCCGAGCATTACGGCAAACGGTTCGCTGCCGATAAAGTCCTTTGCGCAAAGAACCGCGTGTCCAAGACCTTTCTGCTCCTGCTGACGTATAAAATATATGTTTATCTTGTCTGACACCTCGCGTACCGTATTAAGCATTTCCGTTTTGCCGTCACGTTCAAGAAGCGATTCCAGTTCAAACGCCTTGTCAAAATGATTTATAAGCGCATCCTTGCCTCTCGATGTTATAATAAGCAAATCCTCAATCCCGGCATCTATTGCCTCCCGCACAATATACTGTATTGTCGGTTTATCAATTATAGGCAGCATTTCCTTCGGAACCGCCTTTGTTGCCGGCAGAAATCTCGTTCCGAACCCCGCGGCCGGAATAACAGCTTTTGTTATTTTCATTTTATCGCCCTCCGCGAATATTTTTTCATAAATTCTCTTGTTATTATATCTTAAAAATGGTATAATAACAAGTATCTTTAAGAAAAATATTCAAGGAGTTTAATATAATGTTTATCAAAGATATTTTTACACAAAAAAAACCTGTCCTTTCTTTTGAGGTATTCCCTCCGAAGCATGACAGCGGACTTGACGCGGTTTTGTCATCGGTAAAAGAAATGTCAAATCTTCCGATTGACTACATGAGTGTTACATATGGCGCGGGCGGCAGTAATTCAAAAAACACCGCACAGATTGCATCATATCTGAAAAACACACTTTCAATACCCTCGCTTGCGCATCTGACTTGTGTCGCAAACACAAAAGAAGATATCAACGCAAAGCTTACGGAATACAAGAGGCTCGGCATTGAAAATATACTTGCGCTTCGCGGCGACAAGCCAAAAGATTATACAGGCGAATTATTCCCCGGTTACAGATACGCAAGTGAGCTTGTCAGTGCAATAAAGGATTTCGGCGGTTTTTGTATAGGCGGCGCTTCTTACCCTGAATGTCATCCCGATTCGCCAAGTATTGACGCGGATATTGAAAATCTGAAAATAAAAGTCGATGCCGGCGTTGACTTCCTTGTCACGCAGATGTTCTTCGACAACGATGAATTTTATAAATTTCATGACAAGTGCGTGAAAAAGGGTATAAATGTTCCTATTACCGCGGGTATTATGCCGCTTACAAATGCCGGACAGATACAGCGTATGGCAATACTTTCCGGCGGCGCGTCAATGCCCTCCAAATTCCTTAAAATGATTTCAAAATTCGAAAATAATCCGGAGGCTCTCAAACAAGCAGGTATTGCGTATGCGGTTGACCAGATAATAGACCTCGTTTCAAACGATACCGCCGGTGTACACTTGTATACAATGAATAAGCCGGAAACCGCTGAAAAAATTGTTAATGTGATTAATAATTTATTTTAAATTGGCTCCCCTAATATGGGAGCCTTATGGGACACGTGTCGTCCGCGGGCGGCTAATAGCCGCCCCTACACACGATATTTCAGTTGCGTAGGGACGTTGCGGTAGTCCGCGGGCGGCTAATAGCCGCCCCTACACACGATATTTCAGACGGCGCGCGTCCGCATTCGCAAGCGAATGCTCCAAATCCCAATTTATCATACGACAGAAAGGATAAACCAAATGGCAGATATACGAAAACTCCTTGGTAAAAAGCTGTTATTTTTTGACGGCGGTATGGGCACAATGCTCCAGAAGAATGGAATGGGAGCGGGCGAGATACCGGAGCTTTTAAACATAAACAGAGCGGAACTTATTGAAAAAATCCATACAGAATATCTTGAAGCCGGCGCGGATATTATAACCACCAACACGTTCGGCGCAAATCCGCTCAAATTCACAGCCGACACAAGTCTTGATATGATAATTGCCGCCGCGATAGGCATAGCAAGGAAGGCTGTAAATAAATTCTGTACAGAGGACAAACCGCGTTTTGTCGCATTTGACATCGGTCCGTGCGGCAGACTTTTAGAGCCTTTGGGCGACCTATCCTTTGATGATTGTTATGACGCCTTTGCGCATATTGCAAAAACGGCTGAAAAATGCGGCGCTGACCTTGTAATAATCGAAACCATGTCAGACACTCTCGAAGCAAAGGCGGCGGTTCTTGCCGTAAAGGAAAACACATCTCTTCCGATTTTCTGTACAATGACCTTTGACGAAAGCCGCAAAACCCTTACCGGCGGCGATGTAAAAGTAATGTCCGCCATTATGGAGGGGCTTGGTGTAGACTGCGTTGGTATCAATTGCGGTCTTGGTCCCGATCAAATTTCCGAAATGATGACGGAGCTTAATAAAATTTCATCTATACCTATAATGGCGCAGCCCAATGCCGGACTTCCTCAGATTGAAAACGGAAAAACCGTTTACAACGTAACACCCAATCAGTTTAGCGAGCAGTGCGAAAAAATGGCGCGAATCGGCGTGTCCGTACTTGGCGGATGCTGCGGTACCACGCCTGAGCATATCAGATGTCTTGCGGAAAAATGCGGCAAATACAAGCCCGTTGTTGAAGAAAAAAACATAACTGTTGTCGCGTCATATTCAAAAACCGTTGTACTCGGACAAGGTCCCGTTATTGTCGGAGAAAGAATTAATCCGACAGGCAAAAAGAAGTTCAAAGAGGCGCTGAGAAACGGCGATATAGATTACATCCTGAACGAGGCGTTCGCGCAGCGCGATGCCGGCGCGCACATACTTGACGTAAACGTCGGACTTCCGGAAATTAACGAATGCGAAATGATGGAAAAAGCTGTTAAAGCTATCAGCAGCGCCGTCAATCTGCCGTTACAGATAGACAGCTCCGACATAGCCACAATTGAAAGGGCATTGCGTATATACAACGGTAAACCAATGATAAATTCTGTAAACGGCAAGGAAGAAAGTATACGGGCAATTATGCCGATTGTACAGAAATACGGCGGTGTACTCGTTGGTCTTTGCCTTGATGAAAACGGTATTCCGCCCAAGGCGGAGGAAAGATTTGAAATCGCGAAAAAAATCCGTGACAGAGCGGCAGCGTACGGCATCAAACCGAAAAATCTCGTCATGGACGCGCTCACACTGACAATTTCCGCGCAGCAGAAGGAATCAGCCGAGACAATCAAGGCATTGAAACGCATAAAGGACGAGCTTGGTATATGCACAACACTCGGTGTTTCAAATATTTCATTCGGTCTGCCAAGACGCGAAATTATAAACGGCACATTCTTTGCGCTTGCGCTTCACAGCGGACTTGATGCCTGTATCATAAATCCATGCGCGGACGCGATGATTAACACTTACCGCGCGTTTATGGCGCTTTCGTGCTTTGATGAGGATTGTCAGGAATATGTAAACGCATATGCCGGCACAAAGTCGCAGACCACTGTAACGCGCGAAAATCAGACTGAAGAAAAAACGGAAAATGTAAATCCGCTTTTCGATATAATCATAAAGGGACTTAAAGATCAGTCATATGCCGAAACCGTCAGACAGCTTGAAACAACCGACCCTATGGACATTATTAACAACGTGCTTGTTGAGGCGCTTAACGTTGTCGGACGTGAATTTGAAAAAGGGACAATGTTCCTGCCTCAGCTTATGATGAGCGCGGAAACCGTCAGCAACGCGTTTGAGGCAATAAAAGCAAAAATTCAGTCCTCGGGAGCAAAACAGGAGAGCCGCGGAAAAATCGCCGTTGCCACCGTTAAAGGCGACATACACGACATCGGCAAAAATATAGTCAAGGTATTGCTCGAAAACTACGGATACGATGTATACGACCTCGGAAAAGACGTGCCTCCGGAGGCAATAGTTGACGCGATGCGTGATAACGACATCCATATTTGCGGACTTTCCGCGCTTATGACAACCACAGTCGTCAGCATGGAAGAAACAATCAAGGCAATCCGCGAGGCAGGTCTTGACGCAAAGGTCTGGGTTGGCGGCGCTGTGCTTACACAGGAATATGCCGATATGATTGGCGCGGATAAATACTGCCGTGACGCGCTTTCATCCGTAAATTACGCAAACGAGTTTTTTGGATATAAATAGGAATAAAAAAAACAGCGCGCCATTGTAAAAATGCATTGACGCGCTGTTTTAAGCTTAAAATTCGTTGTTATTATTGTTGTTATTGTTCTTTTTCTGATTCTGATTTTGGTTTTGCTTCTGATTTTGGTTCTGGTTCTGATTCTGATTGTTGTTCTGATTTTGGTTCTGATTGTTGTTATTGTTCTTAAAATTGTTGTTGTTCATTCTGCTTCACTCCTTTCTACAAAGTGTATTCTTGCCCTATATTTATAATTTTATTCAAAAATCCTTGTTTTACTTGAATTTTAGGTAAAAAAATGATATAATAACATTGAGCATTTATTTATAAAATTTACACTTTGGAGTATAATATGATTGACAAGATTTGGAATTTTAAAAACAAAAAACTTCGTGATAAAGAAATCAATGATATATCACGTGAATATCATATACCGCGCGTCATATCCACGATTCTTTTAAACCGCGGCATTGAAGCGGCAGACATTCCTTCATTCCTTAAAAAATCAATGTCAGATATCATAAATCCAAATCTTATGCTTGACATGGACAAAGCGGCAGAACGTATAATCACAGCGATAAAAAACAAAGAAAAAATTGCCGTTTACGGCGACTATGATGTTGACGGAATAACCTCCACCGCTATTTTATACGAGTTTCTTTTATCAATCGGCGCGGATGTTGAATATTACATCCCCAACCGCAAAGGAGAAGGATACGGAATTAATATCATGGCTGTAAACAAGCTGTACAAGCAGGGCATTAACCTGATGATAACGGTTGACTGCGGGATTACGGCAATCGGAGAAGTGGAATTTGCCAAATTACAGGGTATGGACGTTATCATAACCGATCACCATACCTGCAAGGACAGGCTTCCGGCAGCAGCCGCGGCAATTCTTAATCCGAAACGTCCGGACTGCGAATATCCGTTTGACGCGCTCGCCGGAGTGGGCGTGACATTTAAACTCGTTCTTGCGCTTGCAATAAAAAATAAAATGAATACAAACGATGTTTTCGCAAAATATATTGACCTTGCCGCGCTTGGTACTATTGCGGACGTTGTACCGTTACAGGGTGAAAACAGAATTATTGTGGATAAGGGACTTAAAGTTCTTCAGAAGCCTAAAAGAAAAGGACTTTCGGCAATCATGGAGGTTTCCGGAGTAAGCGGCAAACCGGTAAACGCGTCAACCATCGCATTCGCGATTGCTCCGCGTCTTAACGCGGCCGGAAGACTCGGCAGCGCGACAACCGCGGTTGAGCTGCTATTGACTAAAGACAACGCGAGAGCGCGTGAAATCGCGCTTTCGCTTGACGCGGAAAACAAGGAAAGACAGGCAACAGAGCATGAAATATTTAACGAAGCGCTGAAAATGATTGCCGCCGATGTCAACTTTGAAAAGAAAAAAGTTATCGTGCTTGCTAAGGAGGGCTGGCATCAGGGGGTTATCGGTATTGTAGCTTCAAGGATATGCGATATGTACTACAAACCCTGTATTCTGGTTTCATACGCAAACGGGGTCGGAAAAGGCTCAGGCAGAAGCATCAAGGGTTTTAACCTGTTTGACGCGCTGACGCACTGTGAAAAATATCTTACGGATTTCGGCGGTCACGCAGTCGCGGCAGGACTGAACGTGAATATGTCCGACCTTGAAAACTTCACGAAAGAAATAAACAAATATGCGGATGAGATGCTCACACAGCAGGATATGATTCCGTCAATAGATATTGATTGTCCCCTATCGGAGCAATCCATAACAATAGATAACGCAAAACTTCTCTCAAAGCTTGAACCGTTCGGCATGTGCAATGAAAGACCTGTTTTTGCAATAGCAAACGCGCAGATTGCCGCCATATCGGCTGTCGGAGCGGAAAATAAGCATTTGAGAATGAGAATTATAAAAAATAACCGAGCAATTAATTGTATAGGCTTCGGCATGGGTGAATACGCAATGTTATTAGGAAGCGGTGATTATATAAATCTTGCTTTTCAGATGGATATAAACACCTATCAGGGAAACGAGTCGGTGCAGCTTATACTGAAGGATATCAAGAGGAGATGAGTGTATGTCAGAAACAAACGAGCCGGTAATTCTTGCTCCGGAAAAAATACCACAGCATGTTGATGATACTGACGTACTTATAGATAAAATTATCGATACGGTAAAGGGCTACAGCCCGACAGCAAATACCGATATGATTTATGTCGCCTACAGGCTGGCAAAATCAGCGCACAAGCACCAGTTCCGCAGAAGCGGCGCGCCGTATATAGAGCATCCCGTACAGCTTGCCTATATTGCGTCGCAGCTTTCGCTTGACGCAACAGCTATTTCCGCGGCGCTTCTGCATGATGTCGTTGAGGATACGCCTTATACTTATGAAGATATTGAGAGTCTTTTCGGAAAAAGCGTTGCCGAAATTGTTGACGGCGTTACTAAACTTAAAAAAATCCAGTATAACACGCGCGAGGAGCAGCAGGTTGAAAATCTGCGTAAAATGTTCCTTGCGATGGCAAAGGATATACGAGTTGTCATTATAAAGCTGATTGACCGGCTTCACAATATGCGTACTCTTAACTTCATGCCTCGCGCAAAGCAGCTCCTTATTTCAAAAGAAACGCTTGACGTATACGCTCCGCTTGCGCATCGTCTTGGTATGTCCAAAATAAAGATTGAGCTTGAGGATCTTGCTCTGAAATACCTTGACCCTGTCGCTTATGAGGAAATAAGACAGAGTATAAACCAAAAAAAGGAAGAACGTGAAAAATACATACGCGACATCATGGATATACTCCGTGAAAAACTTGAAAAAATACACATAAAGGGACAAGTCACGGGACGCGCAAAGCACTTCTACAGTATATTCCGTAAAATGTACACACAGAATAAGTCGATTGATGAATTGTATGACCTGTTCGCGGTACGTATAATCGTTGATACTGTCGCGGATTGCTACGCGGTGCTTGGTATGGTACATGACCTTTACACGCCTGTGCCTATGCGTTTCAAGGATTATATCGCAATGCCTAAACCGAATATGTATCAGTCGCTTCACACAACGGTTATCGGTCCCAACGGCGCTCCGTTTGAAATACAGATACGCACATGGGAAATGCACCGTGTCGCGGAAAACGGTATTGCCGCGCACTGGAAATATAAAGAAGGTATTTCAGGCGCAAGCGATATGGATTCAAAGCTTGAATGGGTTCGTCAGCTTCTTGACACACAGACAAGCATTATTGATACGGACGATTTCTTCAATACGTTAAAATTCGATTTGTTTGAAGATGAGGTGTTCGTATTCACACCGCAGGGTAAGGTTATTTCACTCCCCGCAAAGAGTACGGTTATAGACTTTGCTTTTGCGATTCATTCACAGGTAGGCTACAAAATGAGCGGCGCAAAAGTAAACGGAAAAATAGTTCCGAACAACTATATGGTTCAGAACGGAGAAATCGTTGAAATTCTCACTGCCAACACTCACGGTCCGAGCCGTGACTGGCTGAAGATATGCCGCACATCACAGGCTAAGAACAAAATAAATCAATGGTTCAAACGCGAACGCCGTGATGAAAATATTGAACACGGCAAGGATCTTATTGAACGCGAGCTGCGCAGGCTTGGCAATACACATGAACAGCTTTTCAAGCCCGACTGGATTGCGATACTTATAAAACGCTACGGCTTTCAGACAATAGACGACCTCTATGCAAGTGTCGGTTACGGCGGTCTTACCGCGCAAAAGGTTGTTATGCGGCTTCGTGAAGAATGGACAAAGCAAAACAAGGCTCTTGAAGCCAAAAAAACTCTTGAAGCTGTTTACAATGAAGAAAAACACACCATTGAAACAGAACCGGCAAAACGGCACGCGTCAAGCAAGGGTATTGTCGTAAAGGATATTGATAACTGTCTTGTACGTCTTGCGCGATGCTGTAATCCGGTTGCCGGCGATGAGATTATCGGTTTCATCACAAAAGGCAGAGGCGTCAGCGTACACAGATGCGACTGCCCGAATGTGAATCCCGAAAAAATGTCCGAGGAAGACAAGGGCAGATTTATTGAAGTATCATGGGACGATGAACGCAGTACGTCATATATAGCCAATCTTCAGGTTGAAGCGCATGACCGTGACGGTGTGCTTCTTGAAGTCACAAACATTCTTTCAACACTGAAAATACCCTTTAAATCAGTAAACGCGTTCGTTACAAAGAAAGGTGTTGCCGTTATACAGATTGGTGTGGAAATAAGAAATACGTCTGACCTCGCGCTATTAAAAAAGAAATTGGTTCAGATACAGGGTGTAACATCGGTTACAAGATTGCAAAATTAAAGGATATGTGTTATGGAAAAAATGAATATCAACATAACAACTGAATATATAAAACTTGATCAGCTGCTTAAATTTTCATCAATAGCCGAAAGCGGCGTTATGGCAAAGGATATGATTCTTGATGAAATCGTATCGGTAAACGGTAAAATATGCGCCATGCGCGGAAAGAAAATACGCGCCGGTGATATCGTCACTGTTGAATTTGAGGACGCAATGATTGAGATTACAGTGGGTGCGGAATAATGTATATTTCTTCCCTTTCACTTTCAAATTTCAGGAATTATTCCTCTGAAAAAATAGAATTCTCGCCATACACCAACGTCATATACGGTGACAACGCGCAGGGCAAAACAAATATTCTTGAGGCTGTTTACATCTTTTCTCAGGGCAGAAGTCACAGAGCGAAATCCGATAAGGAGCTGATTAAATTCGGCGAGGATTTTGCCAAGCTGTCGCTTGAATTTCATGACAGCGAACGTGATTATAAGGCAAAAGTGCAGCTTGCAAAAAACGGTAAAAAGAATATCAAGATAAATCATGTGCAGATAACAAAGCTGAGTATGCTTATGAACTATCTAAATTTAGTGATGTTCTCGCCTGAGGATCTTGACCTTGTGAAGGGTTCCCCTTCTGCGAGACGGCGTTTTATAGATTCTTCGGTAAGTCAGCTTTATCCGAGATATCTTACAAGCCTTATAGACTATCACAAAGCGCTTGCCCAAAAAAACAGCCTTTTAAAAGTATTAAAAAGCAAAGGCGCAAAATCTGATGTTATGCTTTCAGTATGGAATGAACAGCTTGCCGTTGAGGCGTCAAAAATTATGCAATACCGCATTGATTTTGCAAAGCTGATTAATGATTTTGCCTCAAAAATACAAGCTGAGATTTCAGATGAAAGGTTAAGAATAAACTACTCTCCCGGCATCAAAACCGATGATATTGAAAAAAGCGCGATTTTCAGATATCTTGAACACAACCAACGCCGTGAGATTGACTTTGCCTCCGCGCAGGTCGGAGTGCAGCGTGACGATTTGCACATATCAATAAACGGCAAGGAAGCAAGAGTATATGCCTCGCAGGGACAGCAGCGAACCGCGGCGCTCTCAATGAAGATTGCGCAGGCAGATTATATACATTCCATAAAAAATGAGTATCCGGTATTGCTGCTTGACGATATAATGAGTGAGCTTGATATAAACAGGCGAATGTATCTGTCGGAGAAAATTACAGGCAGGCAAGTGCTTATCACCTCAACGGACACCGACCTCATTGAAAGCACCGGCAAAACACAGCTTCTGCATATAAAAAACGGAGCGGTTGTAAGGGAGGATGACAATGTATCTGAGAGTTGAAGAAAACATTGTGGTCAACACAAAAGACATAATCGGAATATTTGATATGGATAACACGACTGTATCAAGGCTTGGCAGAGCATTTCTGCCGAAGTCCGAGAAAAACGGTCTGATTATAAATCAGACGAACGATTTGCCAAAGTCGTTCGTTGTTGTAAACGAAAACGGAAATACAAAGATATTTATATCTTCCGTTTCATCAAAGGTATTGGCAAAACGCGGTTTACGATAAGAAAAAAAGGTTAAAATCAAGATAAGGAGATTATATTTATGAGTGATTTGGAAAAGATTGAATCCACCTATGACGAAAGTCAGATACAGGTACTTGAAGGACTTGAGGCTGTAAGAAAACGTCCCGGTATGTATATCGGTTCGACTTCCTCACCCGGTCTGCACCATCTTGTATACGAAATTGTCGACAACTCAATCGACGAGGCGCTTGCCGGCTATTGCAGCGAGATTAAGGTTGATATCAACGCGGACAATTCTGTTACAGTAACAGATAACGGACGCGGTATACCGGTAGGTATTCACCCGCAGCAGGGTATTCCCACTGTTGAGGTCGTTCTTACAATTCTTCATGCCGGCGGTAAATTCGGCGGCGGCGGATATAAGGTGTCCGGCGGTCTGCATGGTGTTGGTTCATCGGTTGTTAACGCGCTTTCGGAAAGTCTGGAGGTTGAGGTAAGCGACGGCGAGCATATTTATTATCAGAGCTACGAACGCGGTAAGCCGACATGTAAGCTCAAGGTTATCGGTGACACAGATAAAACCGGTACAAAGATTACTTTCAAGCCTGACCCTGAAATATTCGAGGTTCTTGAATTTGACTATGACATACTTCTCAAAAGACTTCGCGAGCAGGCGTTTCTTAACAAGGGTGTAAAAATACTGCTTACAGACCTTCGTGTTGAAGAACCAAAGACAGTCACGCTTCATGCCGAAGGAGGCATAAAAGAATTTGTCCGCTACCTTAACAAGAACAAAGACCCGCTGCATGATGAAGTTATATATTTCGAGGCTAAGCGTGATGACATGATGGTTGAGGTTGCAATGCAATACACAACATCATATTCGGAAGCGCTGATGAGCTTTGCCAACAACATACACACAGGCGACGGCGGCACTCACGAAACAGGTTTCAAATCCGGTCTTACAAGAGTAATCAATGACTATGCGAGAAAGTATAACATTCTCAAGGAAAAGGAGCAGAACCTTTCCGGCGAGGACACTCGCGAGGGACTTACAGCCATAATAAGCGTAAAAGTTATCGAAGCGCAATTTGAGGGACAGACAAAAGCAAAGCTTGGCAACAGCGAAGCGAGAGCGCTTGTTGAAAACGCCCTCAACGACAAGCTTTCAACATTCTTTGAAGAAAATCCGCGTGTTGCAAAAACAATAGTTGAAAAGACAATCACAGCCTCAAGAGCAAGAGAAGCTGCAAAACGCGCAAGAGAGCTGACAAGAAAGAACTCAAACGCGACTAATTCATCGCTTTTGGGCAAACTGGCAAAATGTACTGATGAAGGCGCGGATTACGCGGAGCTGTTCATCGTCGAGGGCGATAGCGCGGGCGGCAGCGCAAAGCAGGGACGCAACAGACGTTTTCAGGCAATTCTTCCGCTTTGGGGTAAGATGCTTAACGTAGAAAAATCACGTATAGACAAAGTATATTCAAACGAAAAGCTGCTTCCTGTTATACAGGCGCTCGGCACAGGTATAGGCGAGGATTTTGATATAAATAACCTGAAATACGGTAAGGTTGTCATTATGGCGGATGCCGATGTCGACGGCGCGCATATCAGAACACTTCTTCTGACATTCTTTTTCAGATATATGCCGCAGCTTATCGAAAATGGCAATATATACATTGCCCAGCCGCCGCTTTATAAGGTGTTCAAGGGTAAGAACAAAAATCTTGTTGAAAAATTCGCATTCTCGGATGACGAACGCGACCGTCTTCTCGCGGAAATGGGTCCCGGTTCAAAGGTACAGCGTTACAAAGGTCTTGGAGAGATGGACCCCTCCGAGCTGAAGGAAACAACAATGGACCCCGCAAAGAGAACAATGCTTAAAGTAAGTCTTGACGACGCAATCATTGCCGACCAGACGTTCACGATTCTTATGGGCGACAAGGTTGAGCCGCGCCGCGAATTCATCGAAGCAAACGCAAAATATGTTTCAAATCTCGACATTTGATGAAAAATGGTGTTCATACATGAACACCATTTTTATATACTGCAAAGGAGATAAAATATTATGTTTAAAGAAAGCTGGATAATTTATTCTTTACTGTCCGCATTTTTTGCCGCAATAACCTCAATACTTGCAAAAATCGGTATGGGCGATATAAATTCAAATCTTGCCACAGCAATCCGTACGGTTGTTGTGCTTATAATGGCATGGGGTATTGTATTTGCCACAGGAGTACATACGAATATGTCCAATATCACAACCAAAAGCTGGATATTTCTTATACTTTCCGGCATTGCCACAGGTCTTTCATGGTTATGCTATTACAAAGCATTACAGACAGGCAACGTGTCCAAAGTTGTGCCTATTGACAAATTCAGCATTGTAATTTCATTACTTCTTGCATTTATAATATTAAAAGAACCGGTTAATTTTAAAACAATGTTGGGAGGCATACTTATAACAGCCGGCACATTTGTTATGATTTTATGATTAAAACTTGTACGCTTCGCATATAATACATAACAGGTGATTAATATGGCTAAAATTTTTAAATACATTTTCCTGCTGTTTTTCGGCGGGATTTCATATATACTTATCGAAATGCTCTGGCGTGGTTATTCACACTGGAGTATGTTCATTTTAGGCGGTCTTTGCTTTGTTCTCTTGGGACTCTTAAATGAAAAATACACCTGGGATATTCCTCTCCTGATACAAATGCTTATAGGCGCGTTTGTCATCACGCTAATGGAATTTATCTCCGGGTGTATTCTGAATTTATGGTTGCATCTTCATGTCTGGGACTACTATAATATGCCCTTTAACATACTCGGTCAGATTTGTCTGCCCTATATGATAATGTGGTTCTTATTAAGTCCTGTATGTATAATAACAGATGATTATCTGCGGTATCTTTTCTTTGACGAAGAAAAACCTCATTACAGGCTCATTTAAATAACACTCATTAAATAAATAAGCGGATGTGTTACAAGTCCGAGAATACGCGTCAGCGCGCCGCCTTTATATCAGCCGCCATAAACTTCTCTTTTCAATATTCCTATGTACGGAAGATTACGAAAACGTTCATCATAGTCCATTCCGTAACCGATAACAAACTCATCGGGTATTTCAATACCGACATACTTAACGTCCACATCAGTTTCGCGTCTTGAAGGTTTTGAAAGAAGCGTGCATATTTCAACATTCGCGCCGCGTGAGTGCAGCATATCCGTAAGCATTTTAAGTGTGTTGCCCGTGTCTATAATATCTTCGGCAATTATAATATTTTTACCCTTTATATCAGATTGCAAATCCTTTAAAATGTTCAGCCTGCCGGAAGAAACAGATGAACTCCCATAGCTTGAAACCTGCATAAAATCAATTGCCGCGTCACAGTCAAGATGACGCATAAGGTCAGCGGCAAATATAATGCTGCCTTTTAATATTATCAGCAAAATAATACTTTTACCCTTGTAATCCTCATTAATTCTGTCCGCAAGAGATTTTACCGTTCTCTGTATTTCTTCCTCGCTTACCAATATTTCTTGTACTGCGTTAATCATATATGTACCACCTCATATTTCAATATTTATATTATACCATATATTTCTCAAAAATTTAATAGAAAACGCGAAAAAAATATCGAAATTCAGGAAAAGATATTAAATATGGAGGTGTAAGCTGTGAAAAAATTAATTATATTGGTATTTTTATTACTTGCTGCCATACCGCCCACAGCATATGCGTCACATGCTTTTGATGAAGTGCTGTCAGATAAAATAAACGACTTCGGAGTTTTCAAAAACGGCAAGGGAATTGTCTATGCGGATGAACTGCTTTTTGAAAGCAGTAATTCTCTTTTTATCGTGAATGTAACAGATGAGGCGATAGTCTGTGAAGTATATGACGATACCGACGGAATACAGCTTACAGACAGTATCAGTTTTCCTTACATCGGCGCGTATCCGTTCTCCCTGTCAGCAGTAACAGACGGCGGCAAAAATTTTCTCATGGTTACCTCGAATATAAGCAAAAAAGCGGCGACTGTTTTTTACACGCTCGAAAATGATACATTCACAGAAACTAACCCTGTAAACTACTCGTCAATAACTTATATCGCGGAATATCGGAATGGTAAAATTATTTCGCATACCGCCGAAAACAGCGTATATAACTTTTTAAATCAGCTTAAGGAAAAAACCATAGCGCAATACTCTTTCGCAAATAAAATCAGTACAACAAGCGATGAGGAGTTAAACAGTATCCGTCTTACACTTTCCGCGTGCGCGGATATTATGAAATTTGATATCAAAAGCTATGATTACGATAGCCTTTTTAAGTATATTCTCTATACACACCGGAATTTTGAGATACTAACGGACATTCCGCCCAATTCCGGCAGCAGCAGTTCGCTCGGCTATAATAATGTATCCGTTGTAAATAGTGAATATATTGATTTTATCATGGAAAGCATTTTCCGTATAACACCCGAGAAACCTCCTGTAAACAATCTGCTTACGCGAGGATTTTGTTATAATGACGGATATTATTTTTATACAGGCGGATTTAATGTTTACTTTGCCACAGAAATTCAGGATATACTCGGTATATATGATATAGGCGGCGAAGCATTTTTTACGGTATTCTCAGACATCTACTATGAAGGGGACACTAAAACTCCCGAGTACAGCTTTGCAATATTGCAAAAAACAGACAATTCATATTCGCTTCTGCGGCTTGGTATGGGCGAAAATTTGCCGTCACAAGCTGAAATACAAAAATATTCCCCATTCTCCGCCTATAATAATTCCGCGTGGGAAAACATTCCCAAGACAAAAGAAGATAACAGCAGGCTGCTTTTGCCTTTACTGCTGCTTATCATCTCCGTCGGAGCTGTCGGACTTGTCTGCAGCATAATTGTTTTAATTCGCATGAGAAGAAAATGACAGAGCGTTTGCCCTGTCATTTTACTGTAAGTATATCTTTTAAATATTCCTTTGTGTTTCTTCCAGCCATAATTTCAAACTCACCGCTTTCAACGGCATACCGCAAATCCGGAGTCACAAGCGCAAGGTCAGATATATCAAGTTTAATCGTTACAGTTTTAGTGTCCCCTGATTTAATGAATACCTTTTCAAATCCTTTAAGCTCTATTGATGGCGTAATAATTGAGCTGACAACATCATTCACAAAAAGCATAACCGTTTCCTTACCGTCCATTTCGCCCATATTTGTAACATCAACCGATATTTCAATTATATCATTTTTACTTGCTGTTTTCTTTGACATTTTTAAATTTGAATAGACAAATTCCGAATAGGAAAGACCGTCGCCAAAATCATATACATTCCCTTTTTCAAGGTCAGCATATTGTCCGCCGTGCCAGCCCGGATATTGATTATAATAACACGGCGTCTGTGCTCCGTATTGCGGAAACGATATACTCAGCTTACCGCTCGGATTAAATTTTCCTTTTATCAGTTCCGCCACGGCAAGTCCGCCAAAATCACCGCCGTTAAACATTTCAATAATCGCGCTGCAATTGTCTTTCAAATACTGTATGCAAAGCGGTTTGCAATTGACAAGCACCGCAATCACTTTTTTATGTGTCCCCACAAGCCGTTTCACAAGCTCTGTCTGGTAACCGGACAAATCGAGATTTGCCCTGTCGCGATATTCGCCGTTCTGCGAAAGGCAATCTCCCAAGACGCATACAATAACATCGGCTTTCTTTGCCGCCTTTACAGCCTTGTCAATCCTGTCCTCCATGCCGAGTATATCACAGCCCTTTTCATAAATCACATTCTTTTCTCCAAACACTTCACTCATTCCGTCAAGAACCGTGTAATATTCTCCCATAGGCTCCGCGTTTTCCCTCAAAACAGGATGTGAAAAATAAGTCCAATCGCCATACTGCGCGCGTATATCATCTGCATTGGGACCGATTACAGCTATATTTTTAGTGTCCCCTCCGAGCGGAAGCACGCCATCATTTTTCAGCAAAACAAGACTTTCCCGCGCAAGCGCGTGATTTATATTTTTATGTTCTGCTGAGCCTATAACAGCTCTGTCCGGACGTTTCTTATTGTCAAACAAACCAAGTCTGAATTTTGCTCTCAAAATTCTTCTTACGGCATTGTCAACAATACTCATATAGATTTTTTTATCGTTAATAAGTTTTATCATGCGCTCGTAAAACTCATGAGTATTCATACTCATATCATTACCGGCTTCGACCGCCATTTTTGATGCCTCGCTAAGATTTTCCGCAACGCGCTGATTTGTGACAAGACTTCTGACATTCTCCCAATCCGTCACGACAAAACCCTTAAAGCCTATCTCATTCTTCAGTATATCCGTTATCATATGCTTATTCGCCGTAAGCGGAAGCGTGTCTATTGAGCCGTAACCCGTCATAATTGAACCGCAGCCAATATCCGACGCCTTTTTAAACGGAGGCAGGAATACCTCCCTTATCTTCCGTTCCGTCACAGGGCTGTCATACGCGTCACGCCCGCCTGTTGCTTCACCGTATGCCAAATAATGCTTTGCGCACGCAATGATGTTGTTATCACACTCATATCCTTCTATAATCGCCTTACCCAGCTCGCCCGCGACATAGCTGTCCTCTCCGAAGGTTTCGCCAACTCTGCCCCACCTCAAATCGCGCGCAATACAAAGTACAGGCGAGAACGTCCAGTCCAGTCCGTCAGCGGCAACCTCCTCCGCTGTCGCGCGTCCCATATCTCTGATTAATTCCCTGTTAAAGCTGCACGACATTGCAAGCTGCGACGGAAATACCGTTGCGCCATTGAGCAGCGCATGACCATGAATCGCGTCTATCCCTAAAATCGGCGGTATACCAAGTCTTGTATTCGCGGCTTTTTCTCTTATATCATCAGACTCATCGCCAAGTACATGCAAAAATGAGCCTATACCAAGCGTTTTATACTTCTCATAATCGGATTTACTAAGTGCATTATAGCTGACCTGCAGCATTTGTCCGACCTTTTCCTCCACCGTCATACGCGATAGCAAGTCATCGATTCTGTCCTCAATGTCAACTGTTTTATCCCTGTACTTTTCCATCGTGACCACACCCCCGATACATTTAATTAAAGTATATCCGTTTATCGGTTGTTTGTCAATATTTACATTTTTATCAAAATATGCTATAATTATTTTATGTACGAGAAAGGAAGTAATTACATGATAGCATCATTAAAACGTGCAATTCTGCACATACTTGACGCTTCTTCGGGTGTCAGCGTTTATTCGGACGAGGAGCTTGACATTCAGGACGCAAGTATCAATAATTTTATAACAAAGCATATAGAAAGGATATTCGAGGATGCCGGATTAAGAACCGGTGAATTTGCCGAAAACAGCGGTTTTAAATATCAGCTTACAGAGTATCTGAAAGACGGGGAAAACTATTTTATCACCCTGTCGCAGTTCATTGCGAAAAGAATATATGAGGGAGTAAGTCAATCGGACAAGCCCGATGCCTCTGACCTTATTGTGTGCGAATGTATAATCAACGAAAAAAATATACTTGCAGTATTAAAATGCGAAAATAAAATCGGCTACACTCATCAGGTCATGCAGGATGAGGGCAAAATTAAAAATCAAATTATTAATCACTATGCAATATTGCCGACAACAACCCAGAAAATCAGTGAATGCGCGTTTATCAACACGGATGATTTTTCAATCCGATACACGGGCAAAAAACGCAGGATTGACGGAGAAACAACAGACCTTATCGCCGATGTGCTGCTTGAATGTGTGTATGACATTTCTTCACGCGAATCAGTTAACGCGGTAAAGAGAATCGCGAAAAAGGTTACAGAAGAAAACGGCGGCGACGCGCTTGAAACGCTTTCAAAAATGAAAGAATACATAACAGAAAATGTTGAAGAGGGAGAAAATGAATACATAGAAACCGAAAAGGTTGCGGAAAAAGTGTTCGACGGCAAGCCGGGTATGCGCGAGGAATTCATGGAGAAAGTCGAAAAGGCAAACGTGCCTCAGAAAGTTCAGCTCAACAGCTATGTTACAAAAAAACTCGCCTCAAATGTTAAAATTGTCACCGATATCGGCGTTGAAATTGTATTCCCCGCCGAATACTACCAAAACAGCGAATATATCGAATTCATCAACAACGAGGACGGCACAATTTCAATTCAGATAAACAATATCGGCGAGGTTATTAATAAGTAAAGGAAAAGCGCCCATAAGCGCCCATTGGGGCGCTTTTTAAATGCAAAAATCAAACGAACCGTTTTCTTCCAGAGTTTCATTCATAACATCCTCAAGCGTTATGCTGTCAACATAGTTATTTACTACGTCATATAATCCCTTCCACAGTTTTATGGTAAGGCAGACGTCAGCGCGATTGCATTGATTTACTTCATCTTCAAGACATGCTACAGGCGCCAGTGTTCCTTCCGTTATACGCAATATATCTCCAACAGTATATTCAGACGGCGCTTTTGAGAGTCTGTATCCTCCCTGCGCGCCGCGTATGCTCTTTAAATATCCCACTCGGACAAGCATACTCACAATCTGTTCAAGATATTTTACCGAAATATTCTGTCTTTGAGCCACATCACGTATAGATACATTTTTATCATTGCCGTGCATCGCGATATCCAACATTAATCTCAGAGAGTATCTTCCCTTTGTTGAAATTTTCATAGTTATCAATCCTTCTCATAATGTACTGTTTTCCTATTCGTTCACTATGAATTATACCACTAATATACAAGTTTGTCAATAAGAGTTATTTGCTCTTGAATTTTTTTTAATTTTATGATACAATATACTAAATATTTAGATGAGGAGTTACAGTGATGGAATTACACGAATCAGGCGAAATGTATCTTGAAACTATTCTTATTCTTAAAAACCGTTTCGGATATGTTCGTTCAATAGATATAGCAAATAAAATGAATGTTTCAAAGCCCAGTGTCAGCAGAGCCGTGGGAATTCTTAAAGACAACGGGTATATAACATTTGACCCGAACGGCATGATTTTGCTTACAGACAGCGGCAAAGCTGTCGCCGAAAAGATTTATGAGCGGCATCAGATTCTGACAACTATTCTTATATCAATCGGAGTAAGCGAAGAAACCGCTTCCCGCGACGCCTGTAAAATTGAGCATGTGATAAGTGATGAAACATTCGATATTCTGAAAAAGAAAATAACCAAAAAATAAAACGAACCCGCTGTATG
>CAZWLT010000009.1:0-20510 GCA_964634915.1 uncultured Clostridium sp.
TTTTTTTGAGAAATTTTAATTTTTTTCAAAAAACAGTGGAAATATTTTTTAAATGTGATATAATAGTAAAAATAATGGGTTAATATGCCTATATAATAACATGACAGGAGAAAAATGATGCTGAAAAGTATGACGGGCTACGGCAGACGCGAAGCCGTAACAGGAGGCAAGAAGATACTCGTAGAGATAAAATCAGTTAATCACAGATACGCTGATTACAGCATAAAGGTACAAAGACATCTGGGTTTCCTAGAGGATAAAATAAGAAAGCATATTTCAACGGCTATAACGCGCGGCAAGGTTGACATATATCTGAATGTTGAAAACTACGAAACAGCCGATAAGGAAATTATTCTTAACAAGGAGCTTGCAAAGAATTATATAGATGTGCTCCGTCAGCTTCGCGATGAATTTTCGCTTGAAGATGATATTTCCGTAATGAGCGTCGCGAAAAATCCTGAGATTTTTCAGACGGAACGCGTTGAGGAGGACGAGGACGCGTTGTGGAACACGGTAAAACCCGTTCTTGACGATGCGCTTTCAGACTTCGTTGCAATGCGTGAACGTGAAGGAGAGAGAATACAGCGGGATTTATGCGCGCGTATTAAATATATGTCCGCGCTTGTGGATAAAATCGAAGAACGCTCACCGCAGACCGTTAAGGAGTACAGCGACAGACTTTATGAGAAAATCAAAGAGGTTCTTGACGGACGTGAGATTGACGAGGCGAGAATACTTACCGAGGTTGCGATTTACGCGGACAAGGTTGCCGTAAACGAGGAAACAGTCAGACTTGCAAGCCACTTTGCCGAGTTTGATAATATCATATCATGTGGAGAGCCGGCAGGAAGAAAGCTTGACTTCCTTATTCAGGAAATCAACCGTGAGGTTAACACTATCGGCTCAAAGGCAAGCGATATCGAAATTGCAAAGACGGTTGTAAATCTCAAGGGCGAAATTGAAAAGCTGAGAGAGCAGATACAGAATATAGAGTAGTGGGTGATGTCAATGAGATTTATCAATATAGGCTTTGGCAATATGGTGAACGCGGAAAGAGTAGTCGCCATTGTAAGTCCCGAATCGGCGCCGATTAAACGTGTTATACGCGAAGCGGAGGATAAGGGCAATCTTATAAATGCCACATACGGCAGACGTACAAGAGCGGTGCTTGTGACGGATTCCGACCATATCGTACTGTCAGCGCTGCAAACGGAAACTGTTGCGGCAAGATTCGGCGCGGAAGCAAATGAGGAGGATGACAATGAGTAGAGGTATTTTATTTGTTATGTCAGGGCCTTCGGGAACAGGCAAGGGCACAATTTGCAGCGAAATTCTCGCCAATAAGGCAAATGATGTGTTTTTGTCCGTTTCGTCAACAACGAGGGAAATCCGTAAGGGTGAAACCGATGGCGTAACATATAACTATACAACCGTGGAAAATTTTGAAAAAATGATTGCCGACGGCGAAATGCTTGAATATGCAAAGTACAACGGCAATTATTACGGCACGCCGAAAAATGCCGTTTCGGACGCGCTTTCGAAGGGACGTAACGTGCTGCTTGAAATAGAGCCGCAGGGGGCGCTCAAGGTAAAGGAAATCTTTCCTGAGGCTGTGCTTATGTTTATAGTACCGCCGTCAATGGCTGAACTAAAAAAGCGTCTTAAGGAAAGAGGACGCGAAACAGACGAGCAGATAAAGGAACGTCTTGACTCGTCAAGGTGGGAATTTGCCCAGTCGGCAAAGTACAACCATATATTCGTGAATGACGAGCTTATGACTTGTGTTCGCGAGGTGGAGGAAGTAATGCGTAATAAGGTCATAAAACGTGACTTTGTTGATAAATTATTAGTCGAAAAATATTAATCTGGAGGAATGTTATTATGATGATTAAACCCGGAATTTCAGAGCTTTCAAAGTGTGTGGACAGCCGTTATACATTGGTTGCTATGGCAGCGAAACGCGCAAGAATGATTGGCGAAGCGCGTATGGAGGATAGTGAGGCATATGGCAGTAAAAAACCTGTATCAGTCGCGGCTGATGAAATCGCGACAGGTAAAGTCGGCTATGTGCGTTCGGAGGCTATCGCGCGCGCAAAGGCTTGGGAGGATGAAAAGGCTGCCGCTATTCTTTCTCTCAACTCAAATGACGAAGCAGCTGTTATTGACGAAGAGGCAGTTAACGAGGAAACCGCCGAATAATCAGGTGATAATATGATTGCGAAGATTATTGTGGATAACAAGTCGAGACAGGTAGACCGCGCTTTTGATTATCTTGTCCCGAAGGAAATAGAGGATAAAATCGAAATCGGCAGCAGGGTAATAGTACCTTTTTCCGCGGGCAACCGCGAGATTGAGGGATTTTGCGTAGGTCTTGAAAATGAAACCGGCAGCGCAGGGCTTAAATCCATAATAAAAATTGCAAACGATACAGCCGCGTTTGACGCGGATATGCTTGAGGTCATCGAATGGATGCACAAAAAATATCTGACACCGTATCTCGATATAATTCACACCATTGTTCCGTCCGGAACAGCGGTAAAAAGCAAGGAATGGATAATTCTTGAAAATCATTCTGACGAAAAATCGGAAATACGCAAAAATATTATATCCGTACTTGAGGAAAACGGAAACGGTATCGAGTATGACGTTTTAAAGCAAAGATGCGGACGTGATATACAAAATCAGGTGCGTGACATGATTAAAAAGGGCACGCTCCGCAGAGAATATCGTCAGAGTGTCAGAGTGCGCGATAAGAAAATAAGGTGCGTTCGTATTTGCGTGGACGATAATCGGGCGAGGACAGAGATTGAAAAACTTTCGCGTAAAGCGCCGTGTCAGGCTAAAATGCTTGATATTCTGTCTGCGAATGACATCGTTTCATCTGTCGATTTGCAGAGGTTCGCGGGAGGCGGCGCAAGCACGATTAATTCACTTGTTAAAAAGGGACTTGCTCAAATTGTTGAGGTGACGGCTGACCGTGACCCGTACGTTGGGAGAATATTTCCCAAAACCGAAAAAATGATGCCGACTTCCGAGCAGGAAACGGCTATAAAAAGTATAACCGAGTCTGTGGGAAACGGCGACAGCAAAATATATCTTTTACATGGCGTAACAGGCAGCGGTAAAACGGAAGTATTCATGCAGACAATTGAATACGTTATTTCTATCGGCAAAACGGCAATAATGCTTGTACCCGAAATATCGCTGACGCCGCAGATGGTAACGCGTTTTACATCGCGTTTCGGCAGACGTGTCGCAATTTTTCACAGCGGACTGTCACTCGGCGAAAGATACGACCAATGGAAAAGAATAAAAGACGGCGGCGCGGACATAGTAATCGGCGCGAGAAGCGCGATTTTCACTCCGCTTAAAAATATCGGTATCATAATTATGGACGAGGAACACTCGGACACGTATAAATCCGACATGTCGCCGAGATATCATGCGCGCGAAACGGCGATTTTCCGTGCAAAGCAGTCAGGCGCGGCGGTAGTGCTTGCGTCGGCGACGCCGAGCGTGGAAAGCTATTATAAGGCAAAGAGCGGCGAATATTCGCTGCTTGAAATGAATACAAGATATAATAATAACAAAATGCCGCATATCCATATCGCGGATATGCGAAGCGAGTTGTCGCGCGGAAATAAAAGTATGCTGTCAGGCAGACTGTATAAAGAAATTTGTGAAAATCTCAAAAAGGGCGAGCAGACG
Source organism: uncultured Clostridium sp. (assembly GCA_964634915.1). Lineage (GTDB taxonomy): Bacteria > Bacillota > Clostridia > UBA1381 > UBA1381 > Hominilimicola. Next base: position 3,709 of record CAZWLT010000009.1, read on the forward strand.
ATATTGTTTTTGAACAGACGCGGATTTTCCACATTTGTTTCATGCCGTACCTGCGGATATGTTCCGCAGTGTCCAAACTGCAATATTTCGCTTACATACCATAAATTCGATAATATGCTCAAGTGTCATTACTGCGGTCATAGTATACCGAATTATAAGGTGTGTCCCGAATGCGGAAGTAAATATATACGCTATTTCGGCGGCGGTACTCAGAGAATTGAGGAAGAAATTCAACGGCTTTTTCCGTCCGCGACAACAATCCGTATGGATATGGACACAACAGGGAAAAAGCAGTCGCATGAAAAGATACTGCAAAAATTTGAAAAGGATAAAATCGACCTTTTAATCGGCACGCAAATGGTGGCGAAGGGTCTTGATTTTGAAAATGTAACGCTTGTCGGAGTGGTGACAGCCGATACAATGCTCCATATAAATGATTACAGAAGCAGCGAGAGAACCTTTGCGATGCTTGAACAGGTTTCAGGACGCGCCGGCAGAGGCGAAAAGGAAGGCAGGGCCGTCATTCAGACATATACTCCGGAGAATGAGGCTGTAAGCCTTGTGAAAACACACGATTATAAATCATTTTATGAAAGCGAGATAGCTGAGCGAAAGCTGATGTGGTATCCGCCTTTCTGTAAGATAATAAGCGTGCATTTTCAGGGCAGCGATGAAAGAAAAGCTATGAATACTGCCGGATGCTTTGTAAAAGAAATCGGCGATATAAAGGCGTTGGGGCAAAAAATACAGGTTTTAGGCCCTATTCCGTCATATATTTCAAAAATTAAAAATAAATACCGATGGCAGATTATATTCAAATGTGAAGATGATGATAAGCTCGGTGAAATACTTATGAAGGCTGAAACGGAATGCCGCAAAAAAAAGGAATGCGCCGGCATTTCAATAGTCATAGATAAAGCGCCGAGCATGATATATTAGAAAGGTAAAGGGACAATAATGGCAATCAGAGAGGTAAGAACAAAGGGCGATGAAATTCTTTATAAAACCTGTAAGGTTGTAAAGAATTTTGATGATAGACTTCATATTCTGCTTGATGATATGTATGAAACAATGAAAAGCCATGACGGCGTCGGTCTTGCCGCGCCGCAGGTCGGGATACTGAAAAGAGCGGTTGTGGTTGATGTCGGTCAGGGTAAAATTGAGCTTATAAATCCTGAAATAATCGAGGAAAGCGGCGAACAGACAGGCAGCGAGGGCTGTCTGAGTGTCCCGGGAGTGTACGGTGAAGTCACACGCCCGAGCGTCGTAACGGTAAAGGCGCAGGACAGAGAAGGCAAATGGTTTAAGATAACAGGCGAAGAACTTCTCGCGCGCGCGTTATGTCATGAAATCGAGCATCTTGACGGCAAGCTGTTCCTTGACAGAGTAATAAGATTCTTGGATTAATGGAGATTTTATATGAAAATACTATTTATGGGCACACCGGATTTTGCGGCAGCGTCCCTTAAAACATTGATAGATGCAAAGCTTGATATAGCCGCAGTTGTGTCGCAGCCGGACAGGCCAAGGGGCAGGGGACACAAATTAATGCCGACAGCTGTAAAGGCTGTCGCGCTTGAGGCAAATTTGCCTGTATATCAGCCGGAAAGTCTGAAAAACGGCGAATTACGACCCGTATTGGACGAGTTTAAACCCGATGTTATTGTTGTCGCGGCATACGGTAAAATACTTCCGGATTATATAATAGATTATCCTAAGTACGGCTGCGTGAACGCGCACGCGTCGCTTCTGCCGAAATACAGGGGCGCGGCGCCGATTCAGTGGGCGATTATAAACGGCGAAAAGACAACGGGCGTAACAACTATGAAAATGGATTACGGTCTTGACACGGGCGATATACTGCTTTACGAGGAAACGGAAATAGGCGAGTATGAAACAAGCGGGGAACTGTTTGTCCGCCTTGCGGATATTGGCGGAAGGCTGCTTATAAGAACACTTGACGGACTGGAAAAGAATGAAATTACGCCCGTTGCGCAAAATCATGAAATGCACACATACGCGCCGATGATTTCAAAGGAAACAGGTATTATAGACTGGACAAAGAGCGCGGGAGAAATTTCGAAACTTATCTGCGGCATGAATCCATGGCCGCTTGCCTGCACAAAATATAAGGACGAAGTCCTCAAAATTGTGACAGCAAAAGTATGTGATGATAATTCAGACGAAACAGCAGGAACAATTCTTGCGCTTGAAAAAGGGAAGGGATTAAAGGTTTCATGCGGAGAGGGAACGCTGTATATAGAAACGGCACAGTTCCCGGGTAGTAAGAAAATGAATATTGAGGACTACGCAAGAGGACACAAAATAGAAATCGGATTTGTATTAGGATAGGAGTGGTAATATGTTTTTCTATAGGCTTGACCCGACATATGTATTGGTTATAATCGCGTTTTTATTTACAATGATTGCGTCATTTGGCGTAAAGGCAACCTTTAATAAGTATAATGACGTTCACAGCGCAAGAGGTATCACCGCGGCAGCTGCCGCGAGACAGATTCTTGACGCGAACGGACTTCATCATATAAGCATAGAGCATGTATCAGGAAATCTTACCGACCATTTCAGTCCCAAGGAAAACGTCATAAGGCTTTCAGATGCAACGTATAATTCAACGTCCGTCGCGGCAATAGGCGTTGCGGCGCATGAATGCGGACACGCGGTTCAGCATCAGGTCGGATACGTGCCGATTAAAATAAGAAACAGCATTGTACCGGTAGTTAATATAAGCAACGCGCTTTCGATGCCGCTGTTTATAATAGGACTTATACTCGGAATAGGTCAGCTTGCAATGGCAGGCGCAATTCTTTTCGGAGCGGTACTTGTATTTCAGCTTGTAACGCTTCCGACAGAGATAAACGCGTCAAGACGCGCGATGAAAACGCTTGAAAGCATGTATATTTTAGAGGGAAATGAGCTTGCGGGCGCAAGAAAAACACTTACCGCCGCCGCTATGACATACGTTGCGGCAGTCGCATCGACGGCGCTGCAGTTTCTCAGATTACTGCTTTTGGCAAATCGCAGGAGAGATTAATGATAAACGCGAGAGAAATTGCCGTAAAGGTTATATATGACGTTGAAGCGAGCGGCGCGTATTCCAACATGGCGCTCAAAAAGGCTCTTTCAGGCGATATTTCCGCCAAGGACAAGGGATTTATAACAACTCTTGTATACGGTGTTATTGACAAAAAGATAACACTGGACTATGTTATCGGAAAATTTTCGAAGCTGAAGCTGAAAAAAATATCAAAATTCATTCTTATAATTTTAAGAACGGGAATATATCAGCTTATGTTTATGGATAAGGTACCGGCGAGCGCGGCTGTGAATGAAAGCGTCAGGCTGGCAAGAAGATACGGTCATAGCGCGTCGGCGGGGTTCGTAAACGGCGTTTTGCGGAACGTGTCAAGGACGGAGATAGAATATCCGTCGGATAAGACGGAATATTTATCCGTTAAATATTCATTTCCGATGCGGATTTGCGAAAAGTGGATAAGTGATTTTGGCTTTGACTTTACCGAAAACCTGCTAAAAGCCTTTTCGGAAACATCAAAACTCAATATACGTCCGAATACGCTAAAAACAACAGCCGATGAGCTTTTTAATCTGTTTTCCGAGAAGGGAAGAACAGCATGCATAGTCGGTGATTATATTGTTTCAGAAGGCTTTGACATAGCCAATGACGAGCTTTATAAAAACGGTTTTTATACCATACAGGACGCCGCGGCAATGCAGGCGGCAAAAACGCTTGCGCCATATGAGGGTGAAACGGTAATTGATATGTGTTCCGCGCCGGGCGGAAAAACCACCCATATGGCGGAATTAATGAATAATAAAGGCAAGATTTATGCCTTTGACGTGCATGAGCATAAAATTGAGCTTATAAGAAAGAACGCAAAAAGACTTGGCATAACAATAATTGACGCGAAAATAGGCGACGGCTGTGAATTTAATGAAGAATACAAGGGCGTTGCCGATAAGATTTTATGCGATGTTCCATGCTCAGGACTTGGAATTATAAGACGTAAGCCGGAGATAAAATGGAATCGTCACGGGGATAGTAATCTGCCGCGGCTTCAGCGCATGATACTTGATAACGCGTCAGCTTATCTTAAACGCGGCGGTGAAATTGTGTATTCCACATGCACTATTGAAAGGGAAGAAAACGAGAATGTGACGGGCGGATTTTTAAAGGATAACGAAAGCTTTGAGAAATTATATGAAAAGACCTTTTATCCGCATATTGACAATACAGACGGATTTTATATCTGTAAGATGAAAAGGATTAAGTAGATGATTGATTTAAAGGATTTTGAATATGACGAATTAACCCAATATCTCAAATCCATAGGCGAAAAGAAATTCAGAGCCGAACAGATTTTTTCGTGGCTGCATAAGGGTGTCGAGAGCTATGATGAAATGACAAACCTTTCCAAGGCAACGCGTGAAAAGCTGGAGAGGGAAACTTATGTTTCAACGATGAAGATACGCGAAAAATACGTATCCGCAATTGACGGAACAGTAAAATATCTTTTTGAGCTTCCGGACGGCAACTGTGTCGAAAGCGTTGTTATGCGTTATCATCACGGACTGACAATATGTATTTCAAGTCAGGTGGGCTGCCGTATGGGCTGCCGCTTCTGCGCCTCGGCAATCGGAGGACTATACAGGAGCCTTACTGCCGGAGAAATACTTAATCAGGTGATATTTGCGCAAAAGGATATCGGTGAAAGAATAAGCAATATCGTTATGATGGGTATTGGCGAGCCGCTTGATAATTTTGATAACGTGATAACATTTCTGCATAACGTAAACCATGAAAAGGGACTTAATATCGGTTACAGGCATATATCGCTTTCAACGTGCGGCATTGTGCCGATGATATACAAGCTGTCGGAGGAAAATCTTCCGATAACGCTTACAATATCGCTGCACGCGCCGAATGATGAAATACGTGACACGATAATGCCGGTAAATCATAAGTACAAAATAGCGGAATTATTAAAGGCATGCAAGGCGTATGTTAAAGCGACAGGCAGAAGAATCAGCTTTGAGTATTCGCTTATTCACGGAGTTAATGACAGCGTGGAAAATGCTAAGGAGCTTGCGGAGCTGGTATCAGATTTGCATGGACATATAAATCTGATACCCGTAAACAAGGTTGAGGAAAGAAGTTTTGAAAAAGGAAGCAGGGAGGATATACGTAAATTCAGGGATAAACTTACGTCAATGGGTATAAATGCCACGGTAAGACGAGAACTTGGCAGTGATATTTCAGCTTCCTGTGGACAATTAAGAAAAAAGGTGCTATACTGATATAGTCTTAAATAAATTTTTTCTGAAAGGAGTGATTTCAAAAATGCAATACGGTGCGATTACCGATATCGGGATGCGGCGTAAGATTAACGAGGATAATTACTACGTGAATGATGACACGCTGTTTCCGTATGCGATTGTGGCGGACGGAATGGGAGGACATCAGGCAGGCGAGATTGCCAGCATGATGGTTGTCGATATTATAGAAAATCATCTGGCAAAAAATCTTAATCCCTCTCTTGACTATGTTGAGGCGGGAGAAACAGTAAGACAGGCTTTCATATCGGCAAACAGTATTATTTATAACTATGCGAAAAACCATTACAAGATAATGGGAATGGGCACAACCGCCACCTTTGTTATGATTTATCAAAGCAAGATAATTGCCGCGCATGTCGGCGACAGCAGAGCATACATGATTGGTGACGACATAAAGCAGATAACAAAAGACCATTCCTATGTGCAAGAGCTTGTCGCACGGGGAGAAATCAGTCCTGAAATGGCAAAGAATCATCCTAAGAAGAATTACATAACGCGTGCCATGGGAGCGGAGGAAACTGTTAAGGTAGATATTACCATAAAGCCCTATAACGGGGAAATGATAGTATTGTGCAGTGACGGTTTATTCGGATATGTTGAGGACGAGGAAATTATGGCACATATAAAAAAGAAACAACCTCTTGATACAAACTGCGAGGAGCTTGTTGAGCTTGCAAATTCGCGCGGCGGAGGGGATAATATTACAGTTGTGGCGTTTGGAAAAGGAGATAGTGAAGATGAACAGTGATAATTTAACGGGAATAACCCTTGGAAATAGATATGAAATGCTTGAAAAAATCGGTACAGGAGGTATGGCGACCGTTTATAAAGCCAAGGATACCCTTCTGAACCGTTATGTTGCAATAAAGGTGCTTCGCGACTCGCTTGAAGGCGAGAAAAATGTTGTGTCAAACTTTATAAAGGAAGCGCAGTCATCGGCAAGCCTTGTGCATAACAATATAGTATCTGTTTATGACGTCGGCGAGGAAGACGATATAAACTACATGGTTATGGAATATGTTGACGGTATAACCCTGAAGGAATACATAAAAACAAGAGGCTCGCTTCCGTGGCAGGAGGCTTGCGATTTTGCAATTCAGATTGGACAGGGTATTAATGAGGCGCATTCTATAAATATAATTCATCGCGATATAAAACCGCAGAATATCCTTATGACAAAAGATAAGATTCTGAAGGTAACAGATTTCGGTATCGCAAGAGCAATGGTTGGCGAAACGACTGTTGTTGGCGGAAGCGCGCTTGGAAGCGTTCACTATATATCGCCGGAACAGGCAAGAGGCGGTTTTACCGATGCGAGAAGCGACATATATTCACTCGGTATTGTCCTTTATGAAATGCTTACGGGAAAGGTTCCGTTTGACGGTGATACAGCTGTAAGCGTCGCGCTTATGCACCTTGAAAAGGAGCCTGTGAATGTTAAATGTGTAAATCTTGATATTCCGACAGATCTTGCCTATGTTACAATGAAGGCGATTTCAAAGGAACAGAGCGCGAGATATGAAAATGTGCAGCAGCTTGTTGATGATTTGCACGCGGTTCTTGCCGACGAGCCGCTGCCGAGCCGCGAGGAAATGTATCGTCAAAGCATGGAAACACAGGAAGAAGTTGCCGGCGCGGAGGATGATTTTACTGTTGATGATATTGACGCGCCGGATATAACGCCTGCCGATGAGACTGAGGAGGACTTGCCTCAGAGGGGCCGTACAAAACGTAAAACAGAGGTAAAGAAAAAATCGAAGAAACAGAAAAAGGAAGACAGAATTGCCGTTGTTCTTGCAATATCCACTATTGCGGTTGTCGCGCTTTTGGCTATGGCCGTTTATTTCGGCATTAACATGAGCAAGGAAACAACCGTTCCCGATTTTACCAATATGACAGTTGAACAGGCAACTGCCGAGGCACAGAAGGCAGGTCTTAAAATCGCGGATGAAATTGAATACTCGCTTTCGGATTCGGTCGCGGAGAATTGTGTAATTTCACATGACCCCGCCGCGGGAAAGGTTGTAAAGAAAAACACAGAAGTAAAGCTTGTTGTTTCAATAGGTTCGTCCGGCGGTAATATTGCGGCGCCGGATGTGGTAAATACATCATTCGATGACGCCGTGGCTAAAATTCTTGAAGCCGGTCTGAATTATTCAGTGGTTGAACAGGAATCAGACGAGGTGGAGGCAGGATATATAATCCGTCAGACTCCTCTCGCGGGAACAAAGCTGAATAAGGATGATATCATAACGCTTCACGTAAGCAAGGGTAAGACGGACGATAAGGCGCAGGCAACGCCGCAGGGCGAGGAAGTGTCTGTACCGAGTATTGTCGGTCTGAGCAGAGAACAGGCTGAATCAACACTTAGAGCAAACGGACTGAACCTTGGCAATGTTTCAAGAAAAGCGTCATCATCGCCTGAGGGGACTATAATATCACAGAGTCCGGAGGTTGGCAAAAAGGCTATAAAGGGCTCATTTGTAAGTATTATTCTGTCACGCGGCGAAGAAACTGCCGAGACGGATGAAGACCGGTCGGCAACAAATAATCAGGATAATCAGAATAATCAGACAACGGATAATCAGGATACAGATTCAAATCAGACAACATCTACGGATAACGAAAATACGTCATCCAATACTACCTCAAAAAGAACATTCACTGTAAAAATACCCGATAACGCTAACGATAGCGTTGACGTTGAGATTGTTGCCAACGGAAGAACAGTTCACAGCGCGACTCATTTGAAGGAGGAAGGAACTGTTTCGGTTGAGATAACAGGCTCCGGCACAGCGGATGTACAGGCGTATATTGACGGAAGCAAGGTAAGCGACAAGACAATTAATTTTGATTAGAGGTTGTTATGGTAACGGTTGGAACTATAATAAAAGGTATCGGAGGCTTTTACTATGTAAAAGCCTCTGAAAACGTATACGAGTGTAAGGCAAGGGGGGTTTTCCGCAAGAAGAAAATAACTCCGATGATAGGCGATAAGGCGGAGATTGACCTTGACGGCGGCAAAGGCAGCATTGTTAATATTCTGCCAAGAAGCTCATCATTGGTAAGACCGCCCGTAGCGAATATTGACACAATGATGATTGTCGCGGCGGCAGCTGCGCCGGAACCGAGCTTGTTCCTTATTGATAAAATGCTTATAAACAGCGAAATAAACGGTATAAAGCCGGCTTTGTGTATAAACAAGACAGATATCGCGAAAAGACAGGATATATGCGAAACTTATGAGAAAGCCGGATACAGAGTTTTTTCTGTAAGCGCCGGAACAAAAGAGGGTACAGAGGAATTGTTTGATTTCCTTAAAGGAAAAACAACGGCGTTTGCCGGAATTTCGGGAGTAGGCAAATCGAGTCTGCTCAGTATGATAACGGACGATATACTTGAAACAGGCAGTGTTTCGGAGAAAATACAGCGAGGCAGGCATACAACAAGACATGTTGAATTGTTTGAAATAAATGACGGCTATGTGCTTGACACTCCGGGCTTCAGCTCGCTTGAGGTGGAGGGAATAAAGGCGGAGGATTTGTGGCGGTATTTTCCTGAGATGGCTGATTCAGAGAATAAGTGCCGTTTTCGCGGCTGTTCGCATATAAACGAGCCTGATTGCTTTATAAAGGAAAAGCTGGAAAAAGGCGAGATTGCGCCTTCAAGGTACGAAAGCTATATTGAGATTTACAATAAACTAAAATCGATAAAGGAATGGGAAAAGAAATGATACTTTCATCATCTATTCTGGCGGCGGATTTCGGTGTGCTGGCGGATCAGATAAAAAGGGCGGAAAATGCAGGGGCAAAATGGCTGCATATAGATGTTATGGACGGACATTTTGTACCGAATATATCATTTGCGACGCCTGTTATAAAATCAATACGCAAATACACGGATATGTTCTTTGATGTGCATCTGATGATATCGGAGCCGGAAAGGTATATTGAAGAATTTATAAAATCCGGCGCGGACGGTGTAACATTTCACATTGAAGCAACACGAAATCCCGATATGTGTATAGAGCTTATAAAAAAGCGCGGGAAAAAGGCGGGAATATCAATAAAACCAAAAACGCCTGTATCCGCCGTGGAAAAATATCTTGATAAGGTTGATATGGCGCTTGTTATGAGCGTTGAGCCAGGATACGGCGGACAGGAGTACATTAATGACGTAAACAGCAAAATAACTTGGATACGCAATAAAATGGGCAAGAATTTCAATATTGAGGTTGACGGCGGCATTACATCGGATAATATCGATGCCGCATTAAACGCGGGGGCTAATATAATCGTTGCCGGAACCGCTGTGTTCAATGACGATATTGAAGGTTCCGTAAAAGGATTGTTGAGATAATGAGAGCGGTAATAATCGGCAGCGGAGATATAAAGGATTACGAATATATAAAGGGAAAAATCAGAGAAACCGATTTTATAATATGCGCTGACGGGGGATATAACCACGCGGTTAAAATGGGACTCAAACCCGATGTATTGCTCGGTGACTTTGACAGCGCAAAGCGCTTTGAGAAGGTTTCAGGCAGGATTGAATATCCCGCGCGTAAGGATTATACTGACGGTGAGCTTGCTGTTTTGTATGCCGCGGAACATGGCTATCACGACATCGCGCTTATTGCGATGACAGGCGACCGTTTTGACCACACAATGGCAGATGTAATGCTGCTTTTAAAGTGCGGAAACGGTGTTGTTATTGATGATAATAATGAGATATATCTGCTTAAAGACACGATTGCGATTAACGGCAGAAAAGGACAGACGGTATCAATAATTCCGCTGTGCGGCGACGCGGAAGGACTGACAACAGCCGGTCTTGAATATTCCTTGTGTGATGAAACGATTCGCTTCGCGTCAAGCAGAGGCGTGAGCAATGTTATGACAGGGGACAGATGCGAGATAACAATAAAAAAGGGTATGGCTCTTGTAGTAAAGGTGGAAAAGGTATGAAAGAGAAAATGATTTATCTTGACAACGCGGCGACAACAAAGCCGTCTGAAAAAGCGATTGAGGCTGTTGTAAAGGCGGGCGGCGTTTTTGGTAATCCGTCATCGCTTCACGGACTCGGACTTGAGGCTGAAAAGCTTGTTGAAGCAAGCAGAAGAACGATAGCCGATAAACTCGGCACGGACAGTAAGAGTATATTGTTTACGTCCGGAGGCACAGAAGCGAATAATACGGCTGTATTTGGCGTTGCGAGAGCGCACCGCAAATTAGGCATGAAAATTGTAACGAGCAAAACAGAGCATCCGTCTGTGCTTGAGGCATTCAATCATCTTGAGAGCGAGGGATTTACGGTTGAATATGTAGACGCAAACCCTGACGGCAGAGTTGACCTTGATATGCTTTATTATGTGCTTACGCCGGATACAACGCTTGTGAGCGTAATGCACGTTAATAACGAAACAGGTATTATACAGCCGCTTGACAAAATAAAGGAAATAATGTATGAAAGAGCGCCGTATGCGTATCTTCATTCGGATTGTGTGCAGTCATTCGGTAAAATAGATGTTAAGCCGAAGAAAATGGGGGCGGACCTTGTGACAATAAGCGCGCATAAAATTCATGGCTATAAGGGTACAGGCGCGTTATATGTTTCTGATATGCGTATGATAAGACCTATGATATTCGGCGGCGAGCAGCAGAATGAAATGCGTCCGGGTACTGAAAATGTGGGCGGCATACTGGCATTTGGAGCAGCGGCGGAGGAAATTTCCGCTGACAATTCATATCTTATAAAGCTGAGAAATACCATGAAGGAAAAGCTGTCAAAGATTCCTGATATCAGATTTAACGGCTCAGATGAATATAATTCCGGCAGTGTGCTTAATGTGTCATTTGCCGGTCTTAAAGCGGAAATACTTCTTCACGCGCTTGAAGCAAAGGGAGTGTATGTTTCAACAAGCTCGGCTTGCTCCAGTCATAAACCGCAGCCAAGTCACGTGCTGACAGCGATGGGACTTGATAAAAAGGAAATTGAGGGCGCTGTAAGAATCAGCTTTGACCGTACCACAACACTTGATGAGGTTGAAGAAGCGGCGGAGATTATTGAAAAAGAAGCCGCGGCAATAAGGAGATATATGTAAATGAAAGAGATAATTCTCGCAAAATACGGAGAAATAATTTTAAAAGGCGGCAATCGGCCGAAATTTGAAAGCATACTTATGGGCAACATAAAGAATTCTCTCAAAAATGCGGCAGAGGTAAACGTAAGACTTGCGCAGGCAACCATCTATGTTGAGGTTCTCGATGAGGATAAGACAGATATTGTTATTGAAAGACTTCAAAAGATATTCGGTATAGTAACAATTACACGAGCTGTAGTATGCGAGAAAGATATTGAGGATATTAAGGCAAAGGCTAAGGAATATCTTGCAAAGGATCTTACCGCAGGAAAGAAATTCAAGGTTGAGGCAAAGCGTTCGGATAAGAAGTTCCCGCTCAAATCGCCGCAGATATGTATGGAGGTCGGCGGATATCTTGATGACGAGTATCCGGATATAATTGTCGACGTGCATAACCCCGATGTGACAGTCAAGGTTGAGGTAAGAGATTTTGCCGCGTACGTCTATGCTGATGAAAATAAAATTTTGGGACAGGGCGGTATGCCTATCGGTACAGGCTCAAAGGCAACGCTGCTTTTGTCAGGCGGTATAGACAGTCCTGTTGCCGGATATATGATTTCAAAACGCGGTGTTGAAATTGACGCTGTAAACTTTTTCTCGTACCCGTATACAAGCGAAAGGGCAAAGGAAAAGGTTATTGAGCTTGCAAGTATAATCGCGCAGTATACATCAAAAATAAATCTGTATATCGTTCCGTTTACCGGAATACAGCTTCAGATACGCGATAAATGCCCGGAGGAGCATATGACGCTTGTTATGCGCCGTTTTATGATGCGTATCGCGGAGCGTATTGCAAGAAAGAATAAATCGCTCGCGCTTGTGACGGGCGAATCTGTGGGACAGGTTGCAAGCCAGACTCTTGCGGCGCTTGATGTTACCAATGCTGTTACGGATATGCCGATATTGCAGCCGCTTATAGGTATGGATAAGCTGGAGATTGTAAACCGCGCGACGGAAATCGGCACGTTTGAAACGTCAATTCTTCCGTATGAGGATTGCTGCACGGTATTCACACCGAAGCATCCGACAACAAATCCTAAGCGTGAGAACATAGAAAAGTCAGAAAGCCGCCTTGACGCGGAAACGCTTATTGAAACGGCGCTGGCAGGCGTGGAGAAGATAGAAGTATATCCTAAATAAAAGGAAGAAAAGATATGAAAGCGGAAGTAAACGGATTAAATGAAGAAGCTGTAAAAATGCTTGCTGAACGTAAAATGACGATATCATCGGCGGAAAGCTGTACGGGCGGTCTTTTTTCGGCGCTGATAACAGCTGTGCCGGGAGCATCGGATATACTTAACGAGGCATTTGTGACATACGCAAATTCAGCAAAGATAAAGTATCTGGGAGTGAGTGAGGAAACACTTGAAAAGCACGGCGCGGTGAGCTATGAAACGGCATACGAAATGGCATCGCTTTTACAAAAGAGGACAGGCGCGGATGTAACCGTGGGTATAACCGGTATTGCGGGACCCGGCGGCGGCACAAAGGAAAAGCCTGTCGGACTTGTGTATGCGGGCGTGTGTATAAACGGTGAAACGGCGGTAATGGAAATGCGCCATTACGGCACAAGAGATGAAGTGCGAGAGAAAACTTGCAGGGAAGTGTTTAAAAATATAATAGAACGCGTCAAAGCCCTATAAACGGGACTGAATATGTTTGCTTGCTTAAAAATACTTGCAAAAGTCGTTTATATAATATATAATTGAATTATAAAGATTGCATATAAAGGAGAAAACAAAATGGCTAAAGAAAAAGAAAAGGAAAAACCACAAGTTGTCAAAATGACTGACACAGAGGAAAAGAAAAAGGCTCTTGAATCTGTATTTCATGTTATAGAGAAGGAATATGGAACAGGAAGTATAATGAAGCTTGGCGATGTTAATGTCGCGAACGTTGACGCGATTTCAACAGGCTCGCTTACGCTTGATATGGCTTTGGGTGTCGGCGGACTTCCGCGCGGCAGAATAATTGAAATTTACGGGCCTGAATCATCCGGTAAGACAACTGTCGCGCTGCATGTTGTCGCGGAGGCGCAAAAGCTGGGCGGAGAGGCTGCTTTTATTGACGCTGAGCATGCTCTTGATCCGATATACGCAAAAAGACTCGGCGTTGATATTGATAATCTTATCGTCGCGCAGCCGGATACAGGCGAACAGGCTCTCGATATCGCAGAAGCGCTTGTTCGAAGCGGCGCGCTTGACGTAATTGTAATCGACTCGGTTGCGGCGCTTGTTCCGAAGGCCGAAATTGAGGGCGAAATGGGCGATGCGCATGTTGGTCTGCTTGCAAGACTTATGTCACAGGCGCTGAGAAAGCTCACAGCCATTATTTCACGTTCAGGCACCGTTGTTATCTTTATTAACCAGCTTCGCGAAAAGGTCGGTGTAATGTACGGAAACCCCGAAACAACTCCGGGCGGACGCGCGCTTAAATTCTTCTCATCTGTAAGACTTGATGTAAGACGTGTGGAAACTATAAAGAACGGTACGGAGAGTATCGGCAATAAGACAAGGGTAAAGGTTGTCAAAAATAAGGTTTCGCCGCCTTTCAAGGTTGCGGAATTTGATATTCTGTACGGCGAGGGTATTTCAAAAGAGGGTAATATTCTTGATTATGCTGTGGCGAATGATATTATCAAGAAGTCCGGCGCATGGTTCAGCTATAACGGCGAGAAAATCGGACAGGGTCGCGACAATGTCAGAAAATACATGGTAGAAAATAAGGAATTTACTGCGGAAATTGACAGACAGGTACGCGAGCTTCTTATGCAAAACAAACAGCAGACTCAGTCCGCTGCGGCAGCTGAAACCGACAGTAGCGATGAAAATTCAGAGCAGAACGAAGATTCTGAATAATCACAATGTATAAATCAACAAAAAAAGTGATAAAACAATAATGCTATAAGTAGAAATTAGCTAAAATTTATTACAAAATTGAAAAAAACATTGACGTAGGACAAAATTTTTAGTATTCTTATTATATCAGATAAATTATTTTAGTTAAAAATGGATGTAATAAAAAAAGACAGGGGGCACAGTTCATGGTTTCAAGTGAAGTGGCAGTACAAAATTCAGTTGGTTTGCATGCAAGACCGGCAACATTCTTTATTCAGAGAGCTAATGAGTTCAAGTCAAGCATCTGGGTAGAAAAGGACGAAAGACGCGTAAATGCAAAGAGCCTTTTGGGTGTTCTTTCATTGGGTATTGTTAAGGGAACGCAGATTTCTATTATTGCTGACGGCAGCGATGAAGAAGAAGCAGTAAAAACTTTGGTTGAACTGATTGAGTCTAATTTCTCTGAATAATTTTTAATAATATGCGTATAAATAACTCTGCATTTGTATGTAGAGTTATTTTTGTCTGAATATCGGATTAAAGAAGGTGATAATATGTTTGATTTTGAACAGGAACTTAAAAATCTTCCGGATGACCCCGGTGTTTATATAATGCATAACAGTGAGGACACCGTTATATACGTCGGCAAAGCAAAGGTGCTTAAAAACCGTGTGCGTCAGTATTTCCGGAATAACTCAAACCATACCGCAAAGGTACGCGCAATGGTGGCGAATGTTGCATATTTTGAATATATTGTCACTGATTCGGAAACGGAGGCGCTTGCGCTTGAATGTAATCTTATAAAAAAATACCGTCCCAAGTACAATATATTGCTCAAGGACGATAAGCAATATCCGTATATCAAGGTTACAATCAACGAGCCTTATCCTAAGGTTTTAAAGGTCAGGAAGCTGCAAAAGGACGGCGCGAAGTATTATGGCCCATACGTGTCCGGAATTACCCTTAAAAACACACTTGAGCTTGTGCAAAAGCTTTTTAAACCGCCGACGTGCCATCGCAAATTCCCTGATGATATAAGAAAAGGCAGACCATGTCTGAATTATCATATAAACAACTGCTTCGCACCGTGTACAGGACGTGTTACTAAGGAGGAATACAGGCAGGTATATTTTAATATCTGTCGTTTCCTTGACGGAAATCACAAGGAGCTAATCTCAGCTCTGACACAGCAGATGACGGAAGCATCAAAAGCTATGCAGTATGAAAAAGCCGCTGATTTAAGGGATAAAATCGCGGCGGTTCAGGATATAGAAGAACAGCAGAAGGTTATTAATACTGAAAAACAGGACGACAGGGATGTTATTGCGCTTGCGAGAGAGGATAGTATTGCGTTCTGTGAAGTATTTTTTATACGTAACGGCAAGGTTATCGGCAGGGAGAGCTATAAGATTGACAATACCGGTCAGAGCAGCGGCGAGGAAATTATGACTGATTTCGTTAAGCAGTTCTATCAGAGCAGCGAATATATTCCGGGGGAAATACTGACTGAATATGAAATTGATGATGTCGAGGCTATAACAGCGTGGCTGCGCGGTATTAAAAAGAAAAAGGTTGTTATCGCGAATCCTAAACGCGGCGATAAGCATCACTTGGTTGAAATGGTCAGGAAAAATGCCGATATTGCATTGGGTAATTACAAGATAAAGATTATGAAGGAACGCGAAAAGAACACTTTGCTTGACACCATGCAGGAAACGCTGCGTCTTGAGAAACGTCCTTACCGTATCGAGGCATATGATATATCCAATATACAGGGCGCGGACAATGTTGGCGCAATGGTTGTGTTTGAAAACGGAAAGAGCGCAAAACGCAAATATCGTCTGTTTCGTATAAAATCATTTGAGGGCGCTGATGATTACGCTGCAATGCGTGAGGTTATATACAGACGTTTCCGTCACGCGCTCGATGAGGAAGAACAAATAAAAAAGGGCGAAATAGCGCGTAAGGACGCGAAGTTTCTTCCTCTGCCGGACCTTATACTGCTTGACGGCGGACGCGGACATCTTAATGTCATTACGGAATTGCTCAATATGATTGAGGCAGATGTGCCGGCGTTCGGTATGGTGAAGAATGACAAGCATAAAACACGCGGACTTGTTTCAAAGGACGGGGAAATTGAACTAAGCGCTGCGAGCCCCGTGTTTAAGCTGATAACTCATATACAGGACGAGGTTCATAACAGCGCGATATCGTATCACAGGAAATTACATGGTCAAATTGACTCCGAACTTGATAAAATTAACGGAATAGGTGAAAAAAGAAGAAAAGCGCTATTGACTACTTTCAAAACTATTGATAAAATAAAAGAGGCGGATGTCGATGAGTTGATGAACGTAAAAGAAATGGACAGAAAATCGGCAGAAAGCGTTTATAATTATTTCCGGAGGAGAAAAGATGTTCAAGCTGAACCGTAAAAACAGTGTTTCACA
>CAZWLT010000009.1:20610-22727 GCA_964634915.1 uncultured Clostridium sp.
AACGGACAAAACTAACGGAAAAAGAGGAAATCTCGGCGCGTTCATCGAGCTTATATAGATTTGGAGAGAAAAATGAAGAGGATAAAGAGGATAATTTCAGGCTTGGCTGTGATAAGCCTTGCGGTAACAATGTCAGGATGTGACATTGTCGACAGAATAAAGCAGAGAATAACAGATGATAACATAGAATCGGCAGGTATCGAGAATAATACAGAACCGACAGTATCAAACAGTATAAGTGTCGGTATTCTGGATTTTGATACATTCAATCCGCTTCTGACACAGTCGGAAACGGTAAAGGAATGTATGCAGTTTGTGTACGAGCCTCTTTTTGATGTAAATGAGAGCCTTCAGCCTGTGCCGGTGCTTGCGCAGGACTATACTGTTTCGCCTGACGGAAGAACTATTAATATAAATATCCGAAGCGATGTATTATGGCAGGACGGCAGCAATTTCACAGCATATGATGCCGCGTATACAATAAAGCAGATACGTTCGGGTATAACAACATATACAGATTCGCTTGCCAATGTTGCTGATTACAAGGCGACCGGTGATTATTCGCTTCAGATTGTGCTCAACTACGCGGTGCCGAATTTTGTTTCGCTGCTGACATTTCCGATTGTGCAGTTCCAGTCTGATATGAAAATGAATCCTGATTATATACCTGTCGGCACGGGGGCATACCTGTACGGAAGAAAAATCAGTACGGGCAAGCTGCAATTTGACGCGTTTGACGCGTGTCACAACGGCAGACCGCAGATTGATAATATGTATGTATACACAGTGCCGGATTTGCAAAAGTATGAGTCAATGTTTGAGGCAAGCGAGATTGACCTTATGACGGGTAAAACGGTTGAACTTTCGGAATATACACCGCGCGGAAGCGTGCGTAATAACGACTATATCACAAATAAACTCACATTTGTGGGTTATAATATACAGAATAAGCTGTTGTGGGGCGCGAATACAAGAAAAGGTCTTACAAAGCTGATAGACAAGGACAGTATTGTAAATTCGACAATTTATTCAAGAGGCGTGGCGGTTGATTTGCCGATAAATCCGTCATCCATATTCTATTATGACACAAATACGAAGTTTAAAAAGGACGAGCTTCTTGCCGTTGAGTTTTTCGGTAATGACAACTGGGGAGTTAATGGCGACGGTGACTATGTGAGAAGTGTGAACGGCGAAAAACAGACACTTGAATTTGAAATTCTGACAAATAGCGACAGCAGTGAAAAGGTTAACATCGCAACCAAAATCGCTGAGAGCTTCACAGCGTTCGGCATACCTACAAAGGTAGAGTCGCTGCCGTATGATGAGTATATGGCAAAGCTGAACGCGAAGGACTATGAAATTATGGTCGGAGAAATTGAAATCTCGCCTAATCTTGATTTGACGCCGCTTGTATCATCGGCTGATAATTATTTTTCATACTATAACCCCGACCTTGATACTCTGACAGGGCAGATGGGCATGACGCATGATGTTGAACAGCTTAAAGAGCTTTTCAGACAGTACGGAAGCAAGCTGCTTGACGATATGCCGTTTACTCCGTTGTTTTTCAGGAAAGGCGATGTATTGTCGTCTTCAAAAATAAAGACAGAGATCCTGCCGTCAGTAACGAGGGAATACAGAAATGTTGAGGCGTGGAGTGTGAAGGAATGACAGTTATAGTAATTGGCGCCGGCGCCGCCGGACTTATAGCTGCCGGAAAAGCCTCCAAAACAGCAGACAGAGTTATTCTTATCGAAAAGAATGATATGCCCGGCAAGAAAATACTTATAACAGGCAAGGGACGCTGCAATATCACAAATTCAGCTGATACGGAGGATATGATCGCGCAGTATCCGAGAAATTCAAAATTTCTGTATTCGGCATTGTATACGTTTACAAATTATGATATAATTAACCTTATTGAAAGCTACGGCGTTAAAACAAAGATTGAGCGCGGCGGAAGAGTATTTCCGGTAAGCGACAATGCCCGCGACGTTGTAAAGGCGCTTTGCAGATACGCCTTAAAAGACAATGTTGAGCTAAGGCATGATGTTGTGAAATCGCTTATAATAAAAGACGGCAAAGCGAAAGGCGTTAAAACTGTGCGCGGCAGTATC